>JAOAGB010000110.1 GCA_026415995.1 Thermodesulfovibrio sp.
TGCCTCACCAACTGCCCATTCAGTATTTGTTTGGGCATAGAGAATTTTAATTTTTGATTTAGGTATTTTAAAAAGAATCTGATTACTTTTTGTTTTTAAATCCCCTTCAAGGATAATTGCACGAGAAAAATTATTCTCTACGCTTATAATTTCAGCGGAGCCGATGATTTTTTCAGATTTTCCAATAACTTGTTTTGTAACAGGATGAATTAGCGGGACTGTTTCTTCAAAAAGAATCACTCTTTGTCCCTTTTTTATGCCGTCTTTTAAGCCTTTATCTAAAATTAAAAAATCTGCTTCTGATTTTTTCACGCTGCCAGAGATTACTGGGAAATATGATAAAATATCTTCTTTTAATTTCTGAAAAGCTTCATTAGATGCTGAGGAAATTTCAAATGAAAGAAATAAAGACAAACTAATCAGACAGATAAGTATTCTAAATGAAACGAACATTTAAAAGTTTAAATCAAAAATATCCTTAATGTCAAAAATTTTGTTTTTATGATTTTTGTCATTTGAATTGTCTTTTCTCTTTTAAGTTATATTAAAAATATATAAAAATTTTTCTGGAGGTGGAAAATGGCGGAGGATAAAAAAACCTGCAGCTGCGATGAAAGAGAACAAATAAAAAAAGGAATGGTTTTAAAAACAAACTTGGCAGCTATTAAAAAGAAGTTTTTGGTGTTATCTGGCAAAGGAGGGGTTGGTAAAAGCACAGTTTCTACAAACCTGGCTGCTGGATTATCTGCGAAAGGATACAAAGTTGGACTGTTAGACATTGATATCCATGGTCCTAATATACCTAATATGTTCGGACTTGAAGGTCTCGCACCATTAGTAACAGACCTTGGAATAATGCCTTTACACTATTCAGAGAATTTGAAACTAATCTCTGTAGGTTTTTTCCTTGAAAAAAAGGATGAAGCAGTTGCATGGAGAGGTCCTTTAAAGCACAGATTGATAGAAAATTTTTTAACTGATGTAAGGTGGGGAGAGCTTGATTGTCTTGTAATAGATTCTCCTCCCGGAACAGGAGATGAAATCTTGTCTATTGTTGAGATTTTAGATAAAGTGGATGGAGCTATTATAGTATCTACGCCACAGGACGTGGCTTTGGCCGATGTTCGTAGAACTGTAAGATTTTGTCAAGACTCTTCAATTCCAGTGTTAGGATTAATTGAAAATATGAGTGGTTTTATTTGTCCCCACTGTGGAAAATCAGTGGAAATATTTAAGTCGGGTGGAGCAGAAAGGCTTGCTGAGGATTATAAAATTCCCTTTTTAGGTAGGGTTCCTATTGATCCTTCAATTACCATAACCGGTGATGAAGGTAAACCTTTTGTCCTTTTTTATCCAGACAGTGAACCATCTAAGGCTTTCTGGAATATTATTGATAAAGTAAGAGAATTCATATAAACTTTAATGACTAATTATGTTATAGTTAATCAGATATGAAAAAGACCATATTTTTCTTAATCTTAGTAGTTATCCTATTTTTCATAATTTTTAGCTATATGGAACAGGATTCACCAATAAAGGTGAAGGTTGGAATCGAAGGTTCTACTTTTCATGATGTGCAATTTTTACAAAAGAGAGAAGGACAAATAAAATTAAATCTATCCTCAAAAGAAGCTTTTTTATATGACGAAGGTAAATTAATGGAACTCAAGGATTTAACCATTTTTTTACCTGAAAGGGATTTTAAAGTTTTCGCTCAAAGAGGTTTTTATTATATGGAGACAGGTGATTTTACTCTAATTGAAATGGTTGAAGGCATTACTAAGAACTTAAAAATATTAGCTAAAGAAGCTAACTGGGATGCTAAAAATAAATTACTCTACACTGAAAAACCTATTAAAATTGAAGGAAAATCTTTCACTATTGAAGGCAATTCTGGTAATGCAAATGAAAATTTGATAGAATTAAAAAAAGGGGTGAGGGCAATTGTATACTCTTCGAAATAGTTTAATATTTTTATGTTTGATTTTATTTGTTAGTGTAAGCTTCTCTGAAGTTAAAAAGGATGCTAATGAGCCAATTATTATAACGTCTCAATCTCTAATTAATGACAACAAGGCAAAGACAGCTACTTTTGATGGTAATGTGGTTGCTAAAAAAGGAGATGTTACGCTTAATGCAAATAAGATGATAGTGTATTACGAAGAGGAAGAAAAAGGTGGAAATATAAAAATGATTGAAGCAGTTGGAAATGTAAAATTGCAAAAGGCAGAGAGATTAATTACAGCCCACAAAGCCACCTATTTCCCAGAGCCTGAAGAGAAAGTAGTATTCACTGGAGAACCAAGGGTAACAGAGGGTAAAAATCTAATTACCGGCGAAAAGATAACTTTTTTTATAAAAGATGATAGAGCAATTGTGGAAAAAAGTAAGGTTTACTTGAAAGAGAGAAAAATGGGCAAATGAATCATTTCTTAAGAGTTGATGACCTAAAAAAATCTTTTGGCAAGAAAGAAGCTGTAAAAGGTGTAAGCTTTTATGTTCAAAGCGGAGAGGTTGTGGGACTTCTTGGACCAAATGGAGCTGGGAAAACAACGACCTTTTATATGATGATAGGTATAGTTAAACCAGATGGTGGTAAAATATTGCTTGATGATAATGAGATATCCTCTTTCCCCATATATCAAAGAGCCAGGCTTGGTATTGGTTATTTACCTCAGGAGCCTTCCATTTTCCGTAAACTTACAGTAAGAGACAATTTAAAGGCTGTATTAGAGATTAAATATGAGAAGAATGCAGAAGCTATAAAAAGAATTGAAGATGAAGTTAATTCAATTCTAAAAGAGTTTAATCTTTTAGAATTTGCAGACAGAGAGGGTTATAAACTTTCAGGGGGTGAAAGAAGAAGGGCAGAGATAGCAAGGGCGATTGCTCTTAAGCCAATATTTATGCTTTTTGATGAACCTTTTGCAGGAATAGACCCTTTAGCAGTTATGGAGTTAAAAAGAACAATAAAGACATTAAAGGATAAAGGTATTGGAGTTATAATAACGGATCATAATGTAAGAGAAACCCTTTCAATAACTGATAGAGCTTTTATTATTCATAATGGAACATTACTTGCTGAAGGTTCACCAGAGACTTTAGTTAGTAATCCCGTCGTTAGAGAAGCATATCTTGGAAAGGAGTTTAATCTATAATGACTCTTGAACAAAGAGTAGACTTAAGATTAACCCAAAAACTTGCTCTTACACCTCAACTGCAGATGCAGTTGAAATTATTACAACTTCCTCAACTTGAGTTAAGTCAATATATACAGTTGGAACTTATGGAAAATCCGTTGTTAGAGTTAGAAGAGGAAGAAGAACAAGCTACTGAAATAGAGACACCAGTTGAGGAACAAGAACCTTTAGTGATAGATAAAATTGAAAAAATAATAATCGATGATTATTTTTCAGAAAGAGCAGATGATGGAAGAGATTTAGGATATTTTAATCCAGGATTAGAAGACAAACCTAATTTTGAACTTTTTTATTCTAAAAGAACTGATTTATGGGATCATTTAATCTGGCAATTAAGATTAAGCAATGCAGAAGATAGAATAAGATTGGTGGCTGAGATAGTCATTGGAAATATTGATGAAGATGGATATCTTAGAGCATCCGATGAAGAAATTGCAAAACTTGCTGATACCGATTTAGATACAGTAAAAGCAGCTGTTTCACTGGTTCAAGAGTTTGATCCACCTGGCGTGGGTGCAAGAGATTTGAAAGAATGTTTACTCTTACAACTAAGAGCATTGGATTTAGAGAGCTCTATAGTTGCTTCAATAATTGCAGAACATTTGGAAGATGTTCAACGGAAAAAATATGAAAAACTATCTAAGATATTTAACTTGTCCATAGAAGATATTTTAAGTGCAATAAAAATCATTGAGAAGCTTGAACCAAGACCTGGTAGAAATTTTGCAGTAACAACATCTTCATTCCCGATACCAGATGTATACGTTAAAAAAATCGAGGATGATTATCAAATTATTTTGAATGATGAAGGCATTCCAAAGATAAGGTTAAATAATTTTTATAAGGAGATGGTAGAAGCTAAAAGACTACCTTCAGAGGAGAAAAAATTTTTAAAGGAAAAATTTAGAAATGCTATAGAATTGTTAAAAGGTCTTGAGCAGCGACACAGAACTATTTATAGGGTTACAGAGAGTCTAATTAAATTTCAGAAAGATTTTTTTGACAAGGGGGTAGATTTTATTAAACCTTTGAACCTTAGAGATATTGCTGAAGACTTAGGCTTGCATGAGAGCACTATAAGCAGGGTAACTTCAAACAAATACCTCGCATGCGATCATGGAATATTTAGTTTCAAATTTTTCTTTAGCAATGCCCTTCCTTCAAGAACAGGTGCTATTTCAACTTCAAAGGTAAAGGAATTGATACGTAAAGTAATAGATGAGGAAAATCCTGAAACTCCCTTTTCTGACAGTGAAATAGCGGAAATGTTAAAAAAACAGGGTATAGATATTGCAAGAAGAACTGTAGCAAAATATAGAGAGGAGTTAAAAATTCCGCCCAAGGCATTAAGAAGAATTAAAAAATATTAAGGAGGACTTGAAAATGAAGCTAACTATTAAAGGAAGGAATATTGAGGTAACAGAGGCATTGAGACAGTATATTGAAAAACGAATAAGTAAATTTGGTAAATTTTTAGGAGAATTATCAGAGGCTGTTGTCACTATAAGTACGGAAAAATTTACTCATAAAATAGATGTTTTGTTAAAAGTAAATGGACATTTAATTCAGGCAGAAGGTAAAACAGAGGATTTATACTCTGCCGTTGATCAGGTTGTTGAAAAACTTGAAAAGCAGATACTCAAATATAAGGAAAAAGTTCAAAACAAAAATAAAAAAGATTCGAATAAATATGGTTTAACGCCAACGGCAGCGGAACCGGCTAAGAGAATTATTAAATTTAAAAAATTTGATCTTAGACCAATGGCACCTGATGAGGCAGTTGACCAAATGGAACTTCTTGATAAGGATTTCTTTATATTTTTAAACTCCTTTACAGGAGATGTGAATGTGGTATACAGAAGAAAGGATGGTAATTACGGTTTAATAGAACCTGCTAAATAGGAATTTTTAACTTGAGTTGTAATCCCTATATAGTAATAGTTACGGGATTATCAGGAGCTGGCAAAACAGTAACCCTTAGAACTCTTGAAGATTTAAGCTTTTTTTGTATTGATAATTTGCCCCCTCCTCTTGTAATTAATTTTATTAAATTGATAAATGAGTATGGTTATTGTGATAAGATAGCAATTGGAGTTGATATAAGAGGCTATAATTTCTCTGAGAAAGCCTCAGAATTTATAAAAGAAATAAAAGAAAGATATGCAACAGAGATATTATTTCTTCAAGCTGATGAAGAAACTATTTTAAGGAGATATAAAGAAACAAGAAGACCTCATCCCCTTTTTCCAAAATATAAAAATTTAATAGAATCAATAAGACAAGAACATAATTTACTCTCACCATTACGAGAACTATCTGATAGAATAATAGACACTACCAACTTTAATCCACATGAATTAAGGGAATTCATACGAAGTATTTATGAAAAAGACAAGACTTACCCTACAATAACAGTAATTTCTTTTGGATATAAAAAAGGCATCCCTACAAATGCAGACTTGATATTCGATGTAAGATATTTACCCAATCCTTATTTTGTTGATAATCTTTCTCAATTAACAGGTATAGATAAGCCTGTAAGAGATTTTGTTTTAAGTCATAATGATACAAAGAAATTTATTAGGCGTGTTAAGAGCTTTTTAAAATTTGTTTTACCAAAATATAAAAGAGAAGGCAGAGCCTATTTAACTATTGCTATAGGTTGTACAGGTGGTAGACACAGATCAGTTGTTATCGCAGATATAATTTCAGATTACATAAGAAAAAATTTCTTTAATGTTACAACCATTCACAGGGATTTATAAGAAAATTTTAATAGAATCATAAAAATTTAAAATTGCTAATTTCTTGACAAAAAAAGCTGTATATGGTATCTTGTCTTGCAGTTGTTTTAAAGCAACAAAAAAAATCTAACAGAAAGAAGGTGGGGTATGTTAGAGTTTAACAACTGGTTTTTTGTCTTAATGATTCAATTCTTTGTTTTAATGTTTATCCTTAATGCTATCCTCTTTAAACCCATGATGGAGCTTTTCAGGCAGCGTGAGCAGATGATCAAGGGTGCCCTTGAAGAGGCTCAGATGATGAATGAGAAGAAAGAACAAGCAGTTGCACAGATGAATGCCGATCTTGCAAATGCTAAGGCTCAGGCTAAGCAGATTATCAATTCTCTCAGGGAAGAGGCATTAGCTTATCAGAGAGAAGTTGTTTCTGCTGCTGAGAAAGAATCTGTTCAGATGATTGAAAAGGCAAGGGCAGAGATTAAGGCAGAAACAGAAAAAGTAAGAGCTATGCTTAAGCAAGAAGTGGAAAGGCTTTCAGAAGAGATTGTCAACAAATTGGTAAAGGTATAATGGAGGCGATATGAAAAGACTGACTATTTTAGTAACATCAATAATTTTGCTCTCTGTTGCATCTGCCTTTGCAGCAGGTGGGGGAGAAGCAGGTGGAGGAAGCTTAAAGGATTGGGCTTTTAAGACCATCAATTTTGCCATATTGGTCTTTATTATTGTTAAATTTCTTGGAAAACCAATAAAAAACTATCTTGCACAGAGGCAGGAACTAATTGAGAAAAGTATAAAAGAATCTCAGGAAGCAAAAGAGCTTGCTCAAAAAGCTCTTCAAGAGGTAGAGGAAAAGTTAAAATTAAAGGATAAAGATGTTCAAGATATCATAGATTCTGCTAAAAAGATGGGAGAGCAGGAAAAACAGCAGATAATACAGGAAACAGATAAAATGAAAGAGAAAATTCTTGAACAAGCAAAGACAAATATAGAGTTTGAGGTAAAGATGGCGAAGGATGCTTTGAGACTCGAGGCTGCAGAGCTTGCCATTCAACTGAGTGAGCAGAAGTTAAAAGAAAAAATTACCCCTGAAGAACAGGAAAAGCTTCTTCAGGAATCAATAAAAATAATAGAGGGGCGGAAAAATTGAGAAAGGTAAGAGGCACAAAGGCAAAAAAGTATGCAAAACAATTTTTAAGCCTGGTGAATCTTGACCAGGTCCCAGATATTGTGGCTAAACTTGAAACAGTTGCTTTACTTATGCAGAAGGAAAGGCAGTTCCGAAACATGCTCACTTCTCCTTCCTTTAAAGATGAAGAGAGAATTGGAGTAATTGCTTATCTTTCTGAAAAGTTAGTGCTTCCAGAGGAGGTTAAAAAATTCCTAAGTTTTTTAAGTATTGAAGGAGTACTTGTAGGACTTGGAGAGATTGTAAGATACATTAATGCTCTGTATCTGGAAGCTAAGAAAAAGGTAAAAGGTGTGGTTACATCTGCTGTAGACCTTCCTGAGAGTATAAAACAAAAAATTGCTGAATCTCTCAGGGCTATTACAGGTAAAGAAGTGGAATTACAATATGAGGTTGATCCATCATTAATCGGTGGTGTTAGGGTTAAAGTGGGAAGTACTATGTATGATTTGAGTATAAAAGGCCAGTTGGGTCTTTTAAGAGATAAGCTTATAAAGGGGTGAGAAACTATGGAACTTAAGATGGAAGAAATTAGTGAGTACCTTAAGAAGCAGATTGCTGACTTTGAGAAAAAGGCTGATGTCAGCGAGGTAGGAATAGTTACCTCTATTGGTGACGGTGTGGCAAGAATTTATGGATTGGATAACTGTATGGCATCTGAGATGTTAGAGCTTCCAAATGGTGTTTATGGAATGGCTCTTAACCTCGAAGAGGACAATGTAGGTGCCATTCTCTTTGGTGATGACAGACTCGTTAAAGAGGGTGACATTGTCAAGAGAACAGGAAGAGTTATGGAAACACCTGTTGGAGAGGAACTAATTGGTAGAGTAGTTAATGCAATTGGTATTCCAATTGATGGTAAAGGACCAATTAATGCAAAGACTACCAGAAAAGTTGATATAATTGCTCCTGGAATTATTAAACGTCAACCTGTTAAAGAGCCTCTTCAGACAGGTCTTAAAGCAATAGATGCAATGATTCCTATAGGAAGGGGACAGAGAGAGCTTGTTATTGGTGACCGTCAGACAGGAAAGACCGCTATCTTGCTTGATACAATAATCAATCAAAAAGGTCAAAACTGTATATGTATATATGTTGCTTGCGGACAGCGTCGTCAGAGCGTT
This sequence comes from Thermodesulfovibrio sp., assembly GCA_026415995.1. Taxonomy (GTDB): domain Bacteria; phylum Nitrospirota; class Thermodesulfovibrionia; order Thermodesulfovibrionales; family Thermodesulfovibrionaceae; genus Thermodesulfovibrio. Next base: position 8,255 of record JAOAGB010000110.1, read on the forward strand.
GTTCAGGTTGTTGAAACACTTAAAAAATATGGTGCCATGGATCACACAATAGTTGTTGCTGCAACAGCTTCTGAGCCAGCATCCATGCAGTATCTTGCACCATATGTGGGCTGTGCAATGGGAGAATATTTCAGAGACAAAGGAATGCATGCATTAGTTTGCTACGATGACCTTACAAAACAGGCTTATGCATACAGACAAGTTTCCTTAATTTTAAGAAGACCACCTGGTAGAGAAGCTTATCCTGGTGACGTATTCTATCTACATTCAAGATTGCTTGAGAGAGCAGCAAAACTTTCAGATGCCGAGGGTGGAGGCTCTCTTACAGCATTACCTGTTATTGAAACACAGGCAGGTGACGTTTCTGGATATATTCCAACAAACGTTATTTCCATCACAGATGGTCAGATATACCTTGAACCAGAGCTTTTCTATGCAGGTGTTCGTCCAGCCATTAACGTAGGACTTTCAGTTAGCCGTGTTGGCGGTGCGGCTCAGATTAAGGCAATGAAGCAGGTTGCAGGTATGTTAAGACTTGACCTTGCTCAGTATAGAGAGCTTGCGGCCTTTGCTCAGTTCGCTGCAGACCTTGATAAGGCAACGAGATCATTACTTGAAAGAGGACAGAGAATGGTTGAGCTACTCAAGCAAGACCAGTATGTGCCAATGCCAGTTGAAGACCAAATTATGCTAATATTCGCTGGAACACAGGGGCATCTTGATGAATTACCTGTTTCATCAATCAAGGCATTTGAACAAGGATTTTTAAGCTTTATTAGAAGTCAAAAAGAAGACCTCAGAAAGGAAATTAGAGAGAAGAAAGAGCTTGATGATACACTTAGGCAAAAAATCACAGATGCCATAGTAGAGTTTAAAAAGACATTTCAGCCTTAATATATAAAAATCTGAAGGTAGGAGCTGTTAAATGCCAACATTAAGAGATATAAGAAAGAAGATAAAGGCAATACAGGGAACAAAGAAAATAACCTCTGCCATGAAGATGGTGGCAGCGGCAAAGCTCCGTAAAGTCCAAGATAGTATGCTTAGATATAGACCCTATGCAACTAAAATGCAACAGGTGCTTGCAGACCTTGCAGGTGCAGTGGAGACAAGAGGTGATGTGCCTCCAATTCTTTTAAGAAGACCTGTTAAAACTGTTGAGGTATTGGTAATCACTTCAGACAAAGGACTTTGCGGTGCCTTCAACACAAACATTCTGAGGGCAGCACATAAAGAAATAAATAGACTTAAAGGTGAAGGTCTTAATATTGTTCTTTCAGTTGTTGGAAGAAAGGCAAGAGATTACTTCAAAAGAAGAGATTTTCAATTTAAAAATGTTTGGACAGGAATTTCAGGAAAACTTCAATACACACATGCTCAGATGATAGCTCAGGAAATGATTAATGCTTATGTTAGTGAAGCTGTTGACGAGGTAGTAGTAATATTTAATGAATTTAAGTCAGTTATAGCACAAAGAGTAGTCATTAATAGGCTATTACCTATTGGTAGGATAGAGGCTGTGCCAACAGAACAGCCTACATTTATACCTTTTACCTATGAACCAAGAGCACCAGAACTTCTTGCCATGTTGCTGCCTATATATATTGAAATTCAGATTTACAGAGCGCTTCTTGAGTCTCAGGCAGCAGAGGAAGCAGCAAGAATGACAGCAATGGACAATGCTACAAAGAACTGCGATGAGCTTATTAGGAAGACAACATTACTTGCAAATAAGGTAAGACAGGCATCCATTACAAAGGAACTCATGGATATCGTTGGTGGCGTTGAAGCTTTAAAGCAAAGTGAATGATAAAATTTTAAAAAAGAATAAAGGAGGTTTTAAATTATGAACGTAGGTAAAGTAGCACAGGTTATAGGAACAGTTGTAGACTGCGAATTTGAGGGACAGTTACCAGAGGTTTTGAATGCATTAAAAATAGATGAACCTGGCGATCCATCCAAAGGTATTCCAGAGATTCATCTTACCCTTGAAGTTGCTATGCATCTTGGTGAAAACAGAGTAAGAACAATTGCCATGGGCTCTACCGATGGTCTTGTAAGAGGTATGAAGGTTGTTGATACAGGTGCACCAATTACAGTTCCAGTTGGCAAACCTGTTCTTGGAAGAATTATTAATGTTATTGGCGAACCTGTTGATGAACAGGGACCTGTTCAGGCTCAAGATATGTATCCTATACATAGAATAGCTCCTGAATTTACAGAACAATCCCCAACTACCCAGCAGTTTGAGACAGGCGTTAAAGTTTTTGACCTGCTTGTTCCATTTGTTAGAGGTGGAAAAATGGGGATGTTCGGTGGCGCAGGTGTTGGTAAAACAGTCGTTATCATGGAAATGATTCATAATATCGCCATGAAACATGGTGGTGTCTCTGTCTTCGCAGGTGTTGGAGAGAGAACCCGTGAAGGAAATGACCTTTATCTTGAAATGAAGCATTCTGGGGTTTTACCTCAAGTGGCTCTTGTTTATGGGCAGATGAATGAGCCACCAGGAGTTAGAGCAAGAATAGCCCTTACAGCTTTGACTGTTGCTGAATACTTTAGAGATCAAGGACAGGACGTTCTTATCTTCATAGATAACATCTTTAGATATACCCTTGCTGGTTCTGAGGTTTCCGCACTTCTTGGTAGAATGCCGTCAGCAGTTGGTTATCAGCCAACACTTTCTACAGAAATGGGTGCTTTGCAGGAAAGAATTACCACAACAGCAAAAGGCTCCATCACCTCCATGCAGGCAATTTACGTTCCTGCAGACGACTTAACAGACCCTGCAGTTGCTGCAGTCTTTGCACATCTCGACGGAACTGTCGTTCTTTCCCGTCAGATTGCAGAGCTTGGAATATATCCTGCCGTTGACCCACTTGACTCCACAAGCCGAATCCTTGACCCCAGAGTAGTCGGTGATGAACATTATCAGGTAGCAAGAGGTGTTCAGTCAGTATTGCAGAGATATAAAGAATTACAGGACATTATTGCAATTCTTGGTATCGAAGAACTTTCAGAAGATGACAAACTTACTGTTGCAAGAGCAAGAAAACTTCAGAGATTCCTCAGTCAACCATTCCATGTGGCAGAGACATTTACAGGAACACCTGGTAGATATGTCAAACTTGATGATACAATAAAGGGCTTTAAAGCAATTCTTGATGGTAAATATGATGACCTGCCAGAGCAGGCATTCTATATGGTTGGTCAAATTGAAGAGGTGGAGGAGAAAGCTAAGAAGCTTGGTTATACAAGACAGGTCTAATTAAAGGAGTGAATGATGGAGAATAAGTTGAAGTTAGAGGTAATAACACCATACGGAGAATTAATAAATGAAGAAGTAGATGAGGTATATGCTACTGGAGCAGAAGGTGATTTTGGAGTTTTTCCTGGTCATTGTGCATTTATGACAGCTTTAAGAATTGGTTCACTTTCATATAAAAAGGACGGACAAATTCAGTATGTGTTTATTAATCGTGGATACTGTGAAGTCTTGAATGACAGAGTTTTAGTTTTAGTAGGTAGTGCAGAAAGAGTTGAGGAGATAGATGTAGAGAGAGCAAAGGCTGCATTGGCACGTGCTGAGGAAAGACTTCGCAGGGCACAGGCTGGAGAAACTGATATTGATCACGCAAGAGCTCAAGCTGCGTTGGAAAGGGCTACAATCAGAATTCAATTAGCTACAAAACTTATACCGAGATAAAAAAGAGAGGGCTATTTGCCCTCTCTTTTTTCATTTCTTTTTCTACTTCTTTGTTTCTTTTTTCTGATTTTTTCTATGGCTTCTGATTTTTTAGTAGTTAATCCAAGATTTTCTTTTATTTTTTCTACTAACATACGCCTTGCAAAAAATCTATTTAGTCCTTGAGAGCGTTCTTTTGTAAATTTCACCTCAATTCCACTGGGAATATGCTTTAAATAAACTCCAGTAGAAGTTTTATTTACCTTTTGTCCACCATGTCCAGAACATCTGATAAACCTTTCCTCTAAGTCTGATTCTCTGATACCAAGTATATCCATCTCTTTAAGGAGTTCGGTTTCTTTTTTTTCTGTTACAGGAAATTTACCCATTTATATAAGAAGGGGTAATAATTTTTCTTTGTCTGCCAATGTTTCCACCACCACATCTGCTTTTGTCTCTTTCAACTCATTTACACTATATGGACCTGTAGCTACTGCAATTACTTTAGCTCCATAGGGTTTTGCACATGCCACATCTCTTGGAGTGTCTCCTATTACAATACATTGATGAAAATCAATTTTTCTACTGAAATTATTTATAAATCTTTCAATTGCTACAGGTAAAAGATGATTTCTGTCTTCATGATCACTTCCAAATGCACCAAACGGAAAAAGAGAGTTCAAACCAAAAGGTTCAAGTTTAATTCTTGCACCTCGCTCAATATTTCCTGTTAACAAACCCATAGGATATCCGAATTCTTCTCTATTGAGCTGAATAAATTCAAGAACACCAGGTTTAAGATGTTTTGAATTGTTATTTATTTCAACCCGGAGGAAATTAAGATATTCTTCAATTATTTGATTAATTAATGAGTCTGTTGATTTAATCCCCCAGAGTTTGAGCCCTTCTTTGATAATTAATATGTCCGTTTTTCCCGCCATCTGAAAGTTTTGAAAAGCTTCTTTTATACCGAGAACTTTCTCAAAGGCTCTATTAAGAGATCTTGTTCCTGCCCCACCTGCGCTCAGTAAAGTTCCATCAATATCAAAGAGTAGAAGTTTCATCAGCATTAACTCCTTTTAATTAACTTTTCCTTAAGAAAATAAGCTGTTTCTTTGATGGACAGACTTTCACAACTCCATTTTTTTATTATAAAATTTTTTGAAGTGGCTTCATTAAGAATTTTCAAAAAAACATTTCTTGGAATTTCAACAGCACCCATTTTTAAGAGATGCTCATTAGTTATCTGGCAGTCAATAAAATAGAAACTATTTTTAATGATAAATTCTACAAGACAGGCAAGGGCAACCTTTGAAGCATTACTAAAAAGAGAAAACATTGATTCGCCAAAAAAAGCTTTACCAATTGAAACTCCATAGAGCCCTCCGACAAGTTTATCATCTTTCCATACTTCAACAGAATGGGCAAAACCAAGACTGTAAAGTTTAATATACGCTTCTTTCATTTCAGCAGTAATCCATGTGCCATTAGAGTCTTTTCTTTTTATGGATGCACATTTTTCTATAACGCCATAGAAATCCTCATCGAAAGTAACTTTGAAAACATCTTTCTTCATTATTTGATAAAGACTTCTTGAAAGTCTGAAAAGTCTGGGGAAAATAATAGGTCTTTTTGGGGGACACCACCACAGAATTGGCAAATCATTATACCAGGGAAATATTCCTGATTTGTAGGCTGAAATAAGTCTTTCTGTGCTTAAGTCTCCACCTATAGCAAGTAAACCATTAGGGTCTGCCAATTCTGGATTAGGAAAGACGGGAGCTTCAGGAAGTAGGAATATAGTCATTTATCCTGTGGATAATAGAATCTTTCATTACATCTATGATTACTTCTCCACCCATTGATAGTTTACCAAAAAGGATTTCCTCAACAAGAGGAGTTTTTATTTCTCTTTGTATGACTCTTTGAAGGGGTCTTGCACCAAATTTTTGATCAAATCCTTTCTGAGCAAGCCATTTTTTTGCTTTTTCTGAAAGAGTTACTTTTATATTTTTTGTGGCTAATTGTTTATTAAGCTCAGATATAAATTTATCTACGATTTTAATGACAATTTCCTCAGGAAGTGGATTAAAAGTTATCACTGCATCAAGACGATTTCTGAACTCTGGGCTAAATAGACGTTCAATTGCTTCCATACCCTTTTTAAGCTGGTCTGTCGTCCTATCTCCAAATCCAATTACTGGTTTTTCTATCTCTCGTGCACCAAGATTTGAAGTCATTATTAAAATTACATTTCTAAAATCAGCTTTTCTACCTGTATTGTCAGTTAAAGTTCCGTAATCCATAATCTGAAGAAGAATATTAAATATATCTTCATGGGCTTTTTCAATTTCATCAAGCAAAAGGACACAATGGGGATTTTTTCTTATTTGTTCTGTAAGAAGTCCGCCCTGTTCAAAACCGATATAACCTGGAGGTGCTCCTATGAGTTTTGCTACAGCATGTTTTTCCATATATTCACTCATATCATATCTTAAGAAAGATATTCCTAAGACATGGGCAAGTTGTTTTGCAAGTTCTGTTTTTCCTACACCTGTTGGTCCTGTAAAAAGGAAACAACCAATAGGCTTTTGCAATTCTTTAAGTCCTGCTTTAGATAATTTTACAACTTTTACAACAGCATCTACTGCTTCATCCTGTCCAAAAATTTGAGTTTTAAGTTCGCTTTCAAGGTTTTTTAGCCTATCTATATCATTTGAGGTGACCTCTTGCGAAGGAATTCTCGCTATTTTAGATATGATTTGTTCAATTACTTTTTCATCGACAATTTTATTTTCATTATAAAGCCTTACCACAGCTCCTGCTTCATCAATGACATCGATTGCCTTGTCTGGCAAAAATCTGTCATTTATATATTTTGCTGATAGAGAAGCTGCAGCCTTTAATGCTTTATCTGTATATATTACTCTATGATGCTCTTCATAGTAATTTTTTAGTCCCTTAAGAATTTCATAGGTTTCCTCTTCTGTTGGTTCTGTAATATCTATTTTCTGAAATCTTCTTGAAAGAGCTCTGTCTTTTTCAAAATAGTTTCTGTATTCTTCATAGGTTGTTGCACCGATGCAGCGTATTTTTCCTTCAATTAGTACAGGCTTCAAAAGATTAGATGCATCAACAGTGCTGCCACTTGCTGAACCTGCTCCTACAATTGTATGAATTTCGTCTATGAAAAGAATACAATTTTTAGTTTTATAGAGAGAATTTATTAAAGTTTTCATTCTTGCTTCAAAATCACCTCTGTATTTCGTTCCAGCAAGAAGAGACCCCATGTCAAGAGCATAAATTTTGAAATTTTTTAAATGTTGTGGAACTTCATCATTTGCAATTTTTAATGCTAATCCCTCTACTATAGCAGTTTTGCCAACTCCTGGTTCACCTACGAGTATAACATTGTTTTTTCTTCTTCTTGTCAAAACTTGTATTACCCGCTCAAGTTCATTTTGTCTGCCTACAATTGGATCAATTTCTCCTTTTTTTGCCTTTTCAGTAAGTTCAATAGTAAATGTTTTTAATGGGTCTATTTTTTTATCTTCCTTTGTACCTGTTTCTTCAAAATCTGTTTTTGGTATTCCGTGAGAGATATAATTGAGTATATCAAGCCTTGTTATTCCATAAGACTTAAGAAGACTAACTGCATATGTTTCTTCTTCAAGAAAAATTGAGGCAAGAAAATCACCTGCATCTGCTTGTTTTTTCTCTGCAGATTTTATATGGTTTAATGTTCTTTCCATAACTCTTTGAAAGGCTATTGTTGGATGTGCTTGCCCTTTGCCTTTTTTCTTAGGTATATTCTGATCAAGAAATGTTTCAAGACTCATTTTTATTTTTTCAGGATTACCACCACAGTTTCTTATAATTTCCATACCGTATTCGTCATGTAAAATAGCATAGGTAAGATGCTCTACGGTAAGATACTGATGTCCCCTTTCTATAGCATCCTCTACGGTGGCTGTAATTATTATTTGTAAATCTTTATCTATCATCTCTCTCTATAATGCATTTTAAAGGGAAACCATAACTTCTTGCAAGTGTTTCTACTTGATGCACCTTTGTTTCGGCAATTTCTTTAGTATAAATCCCTGCAAGCCCTTTGCCATGACGGTGGACATGTAACATAATGGCAGTGGCTTCTAATTTATGTTTATCAAATATGGTCATTAAAACATAAACTACGAAGTCCATAGTAGTATAATCGTCATTGAGAAGATAAACCTTATAAAGATAAGGTCTATCTAAGGATATCTCTTGCCTTTCTTCTAAATGGATTTTTTCATCCATAATTTAATATTAATAAATGCCCTGTTTTCTAAACAAGGTCTCCTTTTTCTTTAGACCATGATATAATTTAAATATGGATATAATTGATATAATCAAAGCCCGTAGAAGCATAAGAAAATATAAAAAAGAAGTTCCTTCAGAAGAACTTATAAAAAGATGTATTGAGGCAGGATTGTATGCTCCTTCAGCGAGAAATTCTCAACCATGGTCATTTATACTTGTAAAAGATAAAGATAAAATCAAACAATTAAGTAAGGTACAGACCTTTACAAAGTTTCTTGAAGGAGCACCCTATGTAATAGTAGCACTTGCTGATGAAAAGAAAAGCAATCACTGGCTTGAAGATATGGGATGTGCCATAATGGCACTATTACTTGAAGCTCATTCTTTGGGCTTAGGAGCTTGTTGGGGAGCAATTTATCATCCTGAAAATAAAGATAGGGAAAATTACGTGAGAAAGGTTCTTGATGTTTCAGAAGAACTAAGAATAATTGCCTGTATTGGAATAGGCTATCCTGATGAAACACCATCACCAAAGAAAGTAAAAAGTCTTGATGAAGCAATAATAAAAATTGTCTGAAAGATTGATTTATACAATTGGGACAGGCAACCGAACAATAGAAGACTTTAAAGAAATTTTAAAGAATTACAAAATAAAAATAGCCATAGATGTAAGAAGTTTTCCGAAATCAAAAAATTTCCCTCATTTCCATAAGGATAATCTTGCGAAAGCCTTAGAAAAGGAAAAAATTAAGTATGTTTATCTTGGACAAGAACTCGGTGGATTTAGAAAAGGTGGATATGAAAATTATATTAAGACTATGGATTTTAAAAAGGGGATTGAAAGACTTGAAGAAATCGCTGAGAATGAGTTATCCATATTTTTCTGTGCTGAAAAGCTTTTCTTTCGTTGTCACAGAAGATTTATTGCAGAGGTGCTTTCTGAGAAAGGATGGAGAGTATTGCATATAATTGAAAGAGATAGATTTTATGAACATAAGAAATTAGGCTTGAAGCAGGAGGAGTTTGATTTTTAAAGATAAAATGGTTATTGAAGAAATTTTAGACAGTGTACAACAGAGCAATCTTAGAAGAATATCACAGGTAATATCTATTCCAAGACATTGTTGGTATAATTATGAAGCTTTATTAGTGGTTGCTAAATTTATTGAGGAACAATTTAGAGAATATGGTTACATTGTTGAGTTTGATCAGTTTTCCTATAAAGGTAGGGGTTATAAAAATATAATAGCTACAAAAGAAGGCATTAGCTCAAAAAAAGACTGGTTTTTGATAGGTGCACACTATGATTCTGCAATGGATTCTCCGGGTGCTGATGACAATGCAAGTGGAGTTGCTGTAATGCTTGAAGTGGCAAGACTCATAAGAGACATTCCAGTTGCTAAAAAGGTTAAGTTTGTTGCCTTCAGTCTTGAAGAACCACAGGCTTTTGATCTTAAATTTATAATTGGAAGCAGCCATTTTGTAAGAAAATTCAAAAAGCTTGGATACAGATACACTGCAGTGATACTTGAGTCGGTTGGGTATTATTCCGAGATGAAAGGCTCACAAAAACTTCCTGCCTTTGTAAAAGGACCTGAAGTGGGTGATTTTATAGGAGTTGTTGGAAATGGTAAATCTAAGGGTCTGCTTAAGCTTTTTGATGAAGTTAAAAAATATGTTCCTTCCTTAAAAATCATAACGCATAAAGTTCCTCTCAATGGCTGGCTTTCCATTGAAACAAGATTCAGTGACCATGCACCTTTTTGGGACGCAGGATTTCAGGCAGTTATGCTTACTGATACGGCTATGTTCAGGAATCCATATTATCATACATCACAGGATACACCTGACAAACTTAATTTTTCTTTTATGTCAGAGATTACTAAAACATTGTTAGCTACTGTCTTGACAAAACAAGCTGATTCACAATCTTTTTCGCCTCCTCTTTATCTTTAAATCTAATTTTCCTATAGAGTCTTTCACAATCATTAAATGAGAGTTTGTTTATCAATTTTACAACTTCAATTTCATCAAGAAGGTGAGGTGTTTGTTCCCTTTCATTGGGTAGCATTTCTTCTTTTTCAATAAGCATTATGTATATCAAAGAACGTGCTGAAAGAAGACTCTCCAGGGTTTCATCCACCTTACTGTTTAAAACATATCTCAATGTGAGAATATCTCCTGGTGGAAATATCCATCTTTTACCTGTGAGTTCCTTTACCTTATCCTCTAATGCAAAAAATATATTTACTTTACAAACAGTTCCTAATTTTTCAATAAGGACTTTCCTTAAATACTGATGAATTGCTCCTGCCTCTATAAAGACCTTTCCTCTTTTAGGCAGTAAACTAACTATAGCATCGGCTCGCAAACTGTCACGAAAACGAAATCTTTCAGCATCAGCTCTGGCAAATCTTTTTATAATTTCAATCACTTCATTAAAGGGTTTGCTTATTGATGCTTCATAGAAATCTATCAACTCCTTTGTGGCTTTCTTTTCCAATTCATAGACTTCATTTAATTCAGGCATTAATTCAACATCCTTAGGAGTTTTTCCTTCTGAAAACATGTCATATATTTTCAAAAGTTTTTCCATATAGGGTTCAACCTGTAAAATTTTTTTCCCCTCTCTGTAAAGATTTTGAAGGATTTCATAGAAACGATGGGAAAATATCGGAAATTCAAAGATTTCATCTTCTAAGTATTTTTCAATAGATATTTCCTCCATAAGCATTTTTCTAAACATCTCATTCGGTGCTTCTTCAAGAATTATCACATCACTCTGTTGCATGAAATGGGTCATAGAGGATAAAAATTCAACTCTATGAGATGAGAAAACAATATTTATTTGTCTGCTCATGAATAAATAATAGGATTTGCAGACAATTTTTTACAAATATTGTGCGAAATTTTAATATTGTGAATAAATACAAATTAAGAATGTTTGACTCATATATGGTAAATTACTACAATGAAAAAATTGTTTTTTTTATCTAAACAATAATAGATTAAGGTTAAAGGGGAAAATTGAAGGTGATTGAAGGTTTATTTGGGATATTTTTAGCTTTTTTAATTTTCATTTTAGTTTTATTTTTTGGTAAGAGGAAACCAAATCAAAAAATTGCTATTTTGCTTAATAAGGCAATGTCATCTCAGGGATTTATAAATTTAAACTTATCGGAGCCAATAATACAATCAATCAGAGAAGCATTTAAATTTACTGCTCCATATCAAGTTTTTATAGAACAAGCATTTTATAGACCACAGGATGATTTGATTATTTGCTGGATTAGCACCAATACAGAGAGTAATAACAATACTCTTGTATCAGTTATACCTCAAAAAATCAAAACCGGGAAATGGATTTTACTTTATTTACCATCTATGCAAGGTAGAATTGGCAATATTGCTCGCAAGGCATATGAATTGTCCCTTTCATCGGCTTTTAATAAAGTAAAACCAGAAATTTTTGGACAACTAAACAAGGAGTTTGATATCTTCATAAAAAACAATGAGACTATACCTCTCTTTCATATGGACTTTTTCAATGTTATCAAACAGTTTGGCAATACTGTAATTCGTTCATCTGGCTCATTTCTTTTAATAGAAAGGCTTTCTGTGATTAAAAACGAGACATGGGCACAGGAAATAAAAGAGCTTTCAAAGATAACACAATTGATAAAGGATATGATCTAAAATAACTCAGAATTAATCAAAATGGCACAAATTTTTGACAAAGAAGTAGCAAAAAAATTTTTAAAAGAACTAACATCGGCAGAGCAGTACCATTTTTTAAACAAAGTAAATGAAGCTGTATACAGAGAGGGATACACTCCAGACGAAGACCATTTTTATTATTGTTATTTTTTGACTTTAAAAGAACGATTGCGGAGTATTACTTCATATAGAACCGAAGGATATTTAAGATACATATATGCTGAAGGACTTAAGGATATTGAAGATTCAATTAGGCTTTATAAAGAAAGGATAGACTCAAAAAGAAGTCTATCAAATAGAAATATCCCTAAGAGACTTAAATAGATAAGTATTTGAGCAGACACCTAAATAAATACATGGAACACAATAAAGCCTATACCAAAAGTTGAAAATTTTAGGTAGACTTTTTCTTATTTCATTCCATGATACAGTTTCCCTTATTTCAAGCTTTAGTAACTCCAAAGCAGTTTTATCCATCTCTGATATTTCCTT
>JAOAGB010000002.1 GCA_026415995.1 Thermodesulfovibrio sp.
AGAGATTCTTTTACTGCCTTGGGGCTACCCGGAAGATTAATTATTAAGGTTTTACCCTTTATCCCAGCTACTGCTCTTGATAATATGGCTTTTTTTGTTTTTTTAAATCCTTCCCACCTAATTGCTTCAGCAATTCCTGGCACTTCTTTATCAATTATTTCAATCGTTGCCTCTGGAGTCACGTCTCTCGGATGTAATCCCGTTCCACCATTTGTTAAAATTAGATCAACTTTATCTACGTTTGCTAAAATTGCCTTTTTAATCTCTTCCTTCTCATCTGGAACTATAACGTAAGATACAACCTCAGCCCATGATTTTAAAAGCTCCTCAATAACCTTACCGCTTTTATCTTCCCTTTCACCCTTTGAACCTTTATCTGATATGGTAACTATTGAAACGCTATACTTATTCATATTCATATTTTATTACCTCATCACCAACCTTTATTTTACCTCCCTTTAAAACCTTTGCAAAAACTCCTTCTTTCGGCATTATACAATCCCCTACTGCCTTAAAAATTTCACACTTACTATGACAACTTTTACCAATTTGAGATATTTCTAAAATAACTTCTCCTATTTTAAGCTTTGTCCCAACTGATAAATCTTTTACTTCAAATCCCTCAACAGTGACATTTTCAGCAAAGTCTCCAAAATTTAACTCAAATCCCTTATCTTTCATTTTTTCAATACTCGTTATTGATAAAAGACTTATCTGTCTATGCCAGTTTGAATCAGCATGAGCATCTCCTTTGATACCATAATTTTCAATCACCTCTACTTCTAAAACTGGATTCTTTGTGGTGCCCTTCTTTTGACTTATATTAAGAGAAACGACTTTACCTATCATTTTTTAGTGTTTAGCTTATTTATGGAATAAGCATAACAGGATTTTTTGAACTTTCTATCACAGCCTCTGCAACACTTCCTACAATAACAGCCTCTGTATAGGACCTGCCTTTTGAACCGATAACGATTAAATCTGCCTCCTTAGCTTTTTGTAAAATTTCTTCCGATGGAATTCCAATAATAACCTCATATTCATATCCCCTTGCTATTTTCTCTATCTCATGTTTTGCTTCTTCTTTAAGATATTCAAGATATTTATTTAGCCCAACAGGGTCTTCTATAATTGCTTTTACCTTATTTTCTGGAATTATATGGATAATCAACAACTTAGCTCCTATTTTGTTAGAAATTTCCTTGGCTACCTCTAATGCCCGCAAAGAATTGTCAGAAAAATCTATTGGACAAAGGATTTTGGATATATTAATCTTTTCTGGTGTTATATCTACAAAATCCTCTGATTTAACTATTAATACCGGAATTTTTACTCCTCTTAGTATTCTTTCAGAAGTAGAGGGCCGTGTAACATGACTTATAAAACCTAAAACCATAAAAGTATTCGATTCTTTGGCTATTTTATTTATACTCTCTATTAATCTTCCAAATAAAACTTTTATTTCCACGTTTAAAGAATATTTTTTAACCTTATCTGCTAACAAATCTAATTTATCTTTAATTTTTTCCTTTTCTTTATTTATATAAGGGATTAAATATGATGGAGGGGTTAGATTATATTCGAGGATATGAAAAAAGGACAAATTCTTACAACTAAAAACATTTGAAAGCCAGATTGAGTAAGAAATAACCGCGTTTGTTAATTTTTTAAAATCTATTCCTACTATTATCTTATCTGGAGAAATCATTTTCTTATCTCCTTGCCAATTTTTCTCTCTACAGATAGAACTTTTCCCTCAATTCTTCCTGAATGTCCTTTTCTATCATCAATCTTTATATCTATTATTATTCTCTCTGTCTCTTTAAGAACTGCGTCTTTACATTTCTTTATTAATTCCATTATCTCATCCCAATCTCCTTCTACTATAGTTCCCATGGCATGAAGTCTATAGGGAAGCCCACTTTCATCAACAATCTTTACTGCCTTCGCAACATATTCACTCACACTGACACCTACACCTAAGGGAACAATACTAAACTGCGCAATCATTTTTACACCTCCTCACAGGGCTTAAAAAATATTAACATAAAACAATGAGAAATCAGAAGTTATATATATTGCTTTAAATTGATTTAAAGTTATAATTTATTAATGTCAATAAAAAATGAACTAAGTTCACTAATAGACAGAATTAAAAATCTCGATAAACTGGCAGATAAATGTCTTAATACTGAAAGGTGGAACGGTAATGTTTCTTTAATGATACTGGATGCAGCAATTACATCTGTGGGAGTGAATTATTTTCAGGTTGTTATTCCAAAAGTAAAAGCTTTTGAGAAAGATTTCATTAAAACTGAAAAGGTTACAGGGCTTTCATCCTTAGCCAATTTTCAATATGAAGAAGCTTTTTATATATGGAAAAATAACCGTTCATGGCAGGTTGCTAAAAAAATTGCTCAATATTTATCAATTCTCTCAGATAACGATAAAAAAGCTTTAAGAGTATGGGCAAAAAATTCATCCCTTTCTCACTGGAAGTCTGATCCAATTGGAAAAATAAAAGGAGTTGGGCTAATTACCTATCAGTATTTAAGAATGATGGGCGGAATTGACACTGTAATGCCAGATAAAATTGTAAAGAAAGTTATCAATGAAATTTTTATAAAAACAGGCGAATTACCTATATATGATGATATTCAATTCATAGAGAAAGTTGAAAAAATTGCCACTCAAACAGGCTATCGTCCTGTGGAACTCTGCTTCATGACATGGCTGTTTAACAATCCAGAGAAACTATTTGGAATGCCTTAAACTTTAAATCGTTTTGCTACTAAATAAGCCTGTCCTAATGATATGCAAGCATCGTTACTGGGAACATTTATGTGATAAAGGGGTTTTGCTCCGATTTTTCTTAAGGCTTTTATAGTTTCCCTTATTAAATAGGCATTTTGGAAAACACCACCACTTAAGCCCACCATCTCAAAGTCAATTTTTTCTTTAAAATATCGGGTTAGCTCAATTATTATTTTGATTATTGTGTTATGGAATTTCCAAGAAATCATAGATATTCTTCGCTTATGCTCAGCATGACAAGAGGAAAATGATTCAGCATAAAAAAAATCTTCTACTATATCTCTAATCAAAGGCTTGTAGTCTATTACTATAGGCTCAATTGAAGATGAAATTACCAAGTCAAAGGAATAACAATCCTTTTCAGAAAATTCCATTCCATTGTTTATAAAACTTTCAAGAGCAATTGCTGCTTCTGCCTCGAAGGTGTTGTAATTGCATACACCCATTAAAGAGGAAACTCCATCAAAAAGTCTTCCCATTCCCGATGAAAGAGGGCTAAATTGAGACAGTTTTTTTAGTTTAAGTATTTGTTCTATTTTGTTTTCATCAATAACCTTTGATAAAGGTAACTTTTTTATTAAATCCCTATCTTCTCCAAAGGTTTCATCAATCAAAGAAAGGGCTATTCGTGTGCATTCTTTTATTGCATTCTCACCACCTGGTAGAGCTATAGTTTTTAAATGGGCAAGTCTCTTAAAATCCTCTAATGTGCAATATAAAAACTCACTTCCCCATATTGTACCGTCTCCTCCATATCCTGTTCCATCAAAGGCAATACCAAAAAGTTCATCTAGCCCGTATTCTGCCATCAATGAAGCAATATGGCAGTAATGATGCTGAAGAGCAAAAGCAGGGATTCCCATTTTCACAGCGTAATTCTTAGCCCACTGAGTTGAAAAATATATTGGGTGTAGGTCGTGTCCAATAGCATTAGGTTCAATGCGGTATACTGATTTAAGATTATTTAAAACCTCCTCATAAAACTCGAGTGTTTCAAAATTCTCCATATCTCCGATATGCTGACTCATAATAGCATAGTCTGACTTTGTAAGTGTAAAAGTGTTTTTTAAATCGGCTCCTGCTCCAAGAACCTCAGGTAGTTTATCGCTTAAAGGAATTGCTTTTGGAACAAAACCTCTTGCTCTTCTAATAAAATAAATCTTGCCTTCAAGCTCTTTTACGACAGAATCATCTACTCTCATAAAAATATCTCTATTATGAATCAAAAAAGCATCAGCCACATTGCTTAGTTTGTCAAAAGCTTCTTCATTTTTAGTAATAATCGGCTCTTCAGATATATTACCGCTTGTCATAACAAGAGCATCAAAGTGAGGCTTTAGGCTAAGAGTTGAAGACTGAAGGGGGCTGTCATTCTGAGTCTGAGCAAAGCGAGAGCTAAGAATCTCCTGCTCTGGATAATAAAACAACAAATAATGTAAAGGAGTGTAAGGAAGCATAAATCCAAAATAAGCATTCTTAGACGCAAGTGCTTCAGGAAGCTCACAAATAGGCTTTTTTCTTAAAAGCACAATGGGGCGTATAATTGAAGTGAGAATATTTCTCTCTACCTCTGTTACAAAACAAAATTTTTCTATTGCTTCAATTGTTGGAGACATAAGAGCAAAAGGTTTATTATTTCTTTTTTTTCTTCTTCTTAATTCTTCTATGGTTTGAATATTTTTGCCATCACAACAGAGATGGAATCCTCCAAGCCCTTTTATTGCAAGAATCCTGCCTTCTTTAATAAGTTGAATAGCCTCTAAAATAGGATTTTGTTCTATCTCCTTTAAACCTAAAGAAGTCTTTATGTATAATCTCACTTGAGGACCACAAAGAGGGCATGCATTCGGTTGAGCATGAAACCTTCTATTGCCCGGGTCTTTGTATTCTCTATAGCATGCCTGACACATTTTGAATTGAGACATTGTTGTGTTAGGTCTATCGTAAGGAACTTTCATTGTAATTGTATATCTTGGACCGCAATTTGTGCAGTTTATGAAAGGATATAAATATCTTCTATCAGAAGGCGTAAAGAGTTCTTTTAGGCAGTCTTCACATATTGAAACATCCTCTGAAATGTGAGTAAATCCAGATTCTTCAATGCTTTCAATAATTTCAAAATTATTATAGTTGTTTACTGGAAGCTCGGTCTTTTCAATTGAATAAATCTTTGAAAGAGGTGGATGTTCATTTTGAAGTTTAACTAAAAACTCATAAATCTTCTCCCCTTCTACTTCAATTGTTACTCCTCTTGAAGTATTTGTGACAAAACCTTTCAGATTAAGGCTTTTAGCAAGGTTATAAACAAATGGTCTAAAACCAACTCCCTGAACAACTCCTTTAACCTGTATTTGCAGGCGTTTCATGTATTAGAATAACATTAATTCTCTAACAGGAGAAAAACTTTTTCTATGGATGGGGCAGGGACCAAACTTTTTAAGTGCCATTACATGTTCTTTAGTTGCATATCCTTTATGTCTATCAAAGCCATACTGACTGTATTCTTTATGATAATGATTCATTATTCTATCTCTTGTTACTTTAGCAACAATACTCGCAGATGCAATTAACGCACTTTTTTGGTCTCCCTTAATTATTGCTTTTTGCGAGATTTTTAATTCTGGCAATAAAACAGCATCTATAAGTAAAAGTTCCACATTTCTGCCAAGATTTTCATAAGCCTTAATCATCGCAAGCCGTGTTGCTTCAAGTATGTTTATTCTATCAATTATATCCACATCAATAATGCCAATACCTACTAATGCATTTTCGATTATCTTATCAAAAAGTATTTCCCTTTGCTGAGCAGTAAGGAGCTTTGAATCTTTTATTCCTTCAATATAAACCTTGTCTTTAAAACTTACACAGGCTGCTACAACAGGCCCTGCAAGGCAACCTCTTCCAGCCTCATCTATTCCTGCAATTATGCTATAGCCATGAGCGTGAAAAAAATCGTCAAAGGCAAAAAGGCTCATGCCTTCTGATAGTCTGTTTTTTCTTTAACCTTAGCCTCTTTACCTTTCTTGGTTCTAAGATAATAAAGCTTAGCCCTTCTTACATCTCCTCTTCTTACCAATTCAATTTTGTCAATTATAGGACTATGAAGAGGAAATACACGTTCAACTCCTACTCCAAAGGAAATTTTTCTTACTGTGAAGGTTTCTCTTAAGCCCCCACCTCTGCGCGCAATGACAACTCCTTCAAAAATCTGGATTCTCTCTTTGTCTCCTTCTTTTACTTTCACATGGACTTTTACAGTATCTCCTGGCTTAAAATCAGGAATATCGCTCTTTTTAAATCTCTCTTCTATAGCTCTAATTATTAACTGGTTCATGCATTTCCTCCAGAATTTTTATATTTATTTCAGAGCAAAGCTCTTTTAAAATCTTCATATCTTCTTTGGATAAATTTTTTAGTAAATCAGGACGCCTCTTAAATGTCTTCGTCAATGCTTCCTTTTTCCTCCATAGAGCTATTTTTTTATGGTCTCCGCTTAAAAGAATCTCAGGCACCCTAAGTCCTCTAAAATCCTCTGGTCTTGTATAATTGGGATAATCTAAAACACTTCCCATAAAAGACTCCTCCTTAACGGATAGCTCATCTCCAAGAGCCCCTGGGATTAATCTTAAAACACTATCTATTATAACCAAAGCTGCCAATTCTCCACCACTTAAAATATAATCCCCAATAGAAATTTCTTCATCTATAAAGGATTTAATTCTTTCATCTATACCTTCGTACCTTCCACATATAAACATCAAGACATCACTGCCGCTTAAAAATTCCTGAGCAATTCTCTGAGTAAATTTTCTACCCTGCGGAGAAAGAAGAATCACTTTTCGTTGATTTCCATCTCTTTTTATATATTGGATAGCATTATAAAAAGGCTCTATCTGCATTACCATTCCAACTCCACCACCATAGGGATAGTCATCAACCTTTCTATGCTTATCCGAAGTGAAGTCTCTTAAGTTATATATTTTCACTTCAGCAAGCCCTTTGCTTAAAGCTTTTCCAATAATACCCTCATTAATATAACATTCAATGACTTCAGGGAATATAGTCAA
Source organism: Thermodesulfovibrio sp. (assembly GCA_026415995.1). GTDB lineage: Bacteria > Nitrospirota > Thermodesulfovibrionia > Thermodesulfovibrionales > Thermodesulfovibrionaceae > Thermodesulfovibrio. The sequence continues at coordinate 6,882 of JAOAGB010000002.1, forward strand.
AATCTCAAATTTCATAGATGCTTTATAAATCAAAAGAAAAGGGCGTGACAAACACGCCCTTTATTTAATTTCTTTCTAACGGACTATTCTAAAATTTCAAGGACACATCTTTTGCCAACTTTTGTACCCGCAGCACCCAAGATTGTCCTCATAGCCCTTGCAGTTTTACCCTGCTTTCCTATAACTTTTCCAAGATCGCTTGGAGCAACTCTGAGTTCATAAACAGTGGTTTTCTCACCCTCAATCTCTGTAACCTTAACCTCCTCTGGTTTGTCAACCAGTGACTTAGCCATTGTCTCAATCAGTGTCTTCATGCTCATGGTCTAACCTCCGTGCAAAAGAGTAGTAAATACCCCACTGGGTATATTAAGCAGAAAC
>JAOAGB010000056.1 GCA_026415995.1 Thermodesulfovibrio sp.
CTTCGAAATATTCTGTAAATTCTAAGTCTTCTTTGATGGTATTAAAAATCTTATCAACCTTATCAAAGCCTTCTAAAGCAATATTTATCTTTTTTATTCCAGGTTGTGTAATATCTAAATAAATTTTTTCAGCAAAAGAAAGGTTAGAAGAAAAAATTAAGTATGCAATTAATGAAAAAAATAAAAATCTTTTCATGGTTTAAATCTCAAGCCCACGATAATTTCTGTATTAGGAGAAGGAAGCGGAGTAGAATTGTTAATTGCTCTAATAACTGAAGCATCGAATAAAGCATTACCAGATTTTTTCTCAAATCCTTCAATTATAGCTTGTCCATTCGGAAGAATTTTTACAGTAATAATTGCTTCAAGGTTTTTTGGCACAGTCTCAGGTATAGTCCATTTCTCTCTTATAAGACTTGAAATTAAAGATAGATAGGCTTGGGATTTTCCCTCTCCTCTTGTTTTTTTTGTTATGTCTGATTCGGAGATTCCAGTACCAGACTTTGATATGGATATTTTTGCACTTTCAATAATTTTCCTCTTTGCTTGCAAGGCAGACAGTCTCTCTTCCAGTATTTTCTCATTGTCCTTTGAGAGAGAATTTGATTTTTCCATAGTTTTATTTGTTATTTCTTTGGTTTTTGTTGTTTGGCTTGTTTTGCTTATGCCTCTATGTGAGACTTCTTGAGAGGATATAATACCTCTTTCCTCTATCAAAGTTACATAGGTAAGACTTTTACTTTCGATCAATGTATTACGAATGGTTAAAATTAACAGAAAAAAAATTAAGCTATGAATAAGAATTGATAAAAAAATATAATTATAAATGTGTTTTGTCATCGGAGTTCTTTGGGTTCAGTAATCATCCCAATTCTCTCTATACCAGAAGCTTTAATTTCTCCCATCACCTCTGCAACTAAACCATAAGGCACATCTTTGTCAGCCTTAAGTAAAACGGTTGGATTTGATTCTTTTAATGCCGACAGCATTGTTTGAAGTTCTGAAATTTTTGATAGTTTATCATTAATGTAAATTTTCCCTTCTTTTGTTAAGACAATGTTTATTTTTTCTGCTTCCTCAATGCTTTTACCTTTTGCTCTTGGTAAGTTTACATCAATCCCTTGCTGTAACATTGGAGCAGTTATCATAAAGATTATTAATAGGACAAGCATTATATCTACAAGTGGTACAACATTAATCTCTGCTAATATGGATTTTTTTAGAGGTTTTAATCCTGCCATGGATATTTTAGAAGTGTTTCTGAGAAATCTTGTAATTCTGCTATTAGTTTATTTGCCTGATTAGTAAAGTAGTTATAAGCTATTACTGCAGGTATAGCTGCAAATAATCCAGCAGCTGTAGTGATCAAGGCTTCTGCTATTCCTGGAGCAACAACAGCTAAAGATGCTGAGCCTTTTATCCCAATATGTCTGAATGCATCCATTATTCCCCATACTGTACCAAAAAGCCCTATGAAAGGAGTTGTAGATGCAGTTGTGGCAAGGAAACCGAGATAACTCTGAATTTTCCCTATTTCTTCAGAAGAATATTTTTTCGAGATGATTTCTAAGTTTAGAGGATTTTTATTTTTTATATCCTGTTTCCCATTTATTTCTGAAAATATTCCTATAAAAAGAGATGCTAAAGGACTAATTTCAAATCTTTTAGACAAAGCAAAAACTTCTTTTGCTCCCTTTGAACTAATAAAAATATCGAAAAATCTATCATTTTCCTTTCTCATTCTGTTGTAAATTTTGATTTTATAAAAAATAACTGCCCATGAGAATATGGAAAAGAAAAGTAAAATTATGAGGACAGTTTTTGCAACGATTCCAGTTTGTTTTATAAGATCAATTACTGTAAGTTCCATAAGTTAAATAATAAAATAGCAAACTTTTAAATGTCAAATAAATTAAGATTTTTAGTTATAATAAAAAACAAAGAATTTCTACAATGTGGAGGAAATGATGCATATATCAATAATTGGTACAGGCTATGTGGGATTGGTTACAGGTGCTTGCTTTGCCGAATTTGGTATCTTTGTAACTTGTGTAGACAAAGATAGGGATAAAATTGAAAAACTCAAAAAGGGAATTATACCATTCTATGAACCTGGTTTAGAAGATTTAGTAAAAAGAAATACAAAGGAGGGTAGACTAAAGTTTACTACTAACATAGAAAAGGCTGTGGAAAACTCTCTTGTAATATTTATAGCTGTAGGAACACCTCCAAGAGGTGATGGTTCAGCAAACTTAGATTATGTGGAAGAAGTTGCCAAGGAAATAGCAAAAAATATGAAAAGCTATAAAGTTATTGTTACTAAAAGCACAGTTCCGGTAGGGACAGGTTTTAAAATTAAGGATATAATCAAAAGACATTTGGAGAAACCTGTAAATTTTGATATTGTGTCTAATCCTGAATTTTTAAGAGAAGGTTCAGCTGTTGAAGACTTTATGAGACCAAATAGAGTTGTTATAGGAGCCCAAAGTGATCAAGCAATTGCAATCATGAAAGATCTTTATAGACCTTTATATTTACTTGAAACTCCCTTTGTAATTACCGATATTCAAACAGCTGAATTAATTAAATATGCTACCAACAGTTTTCTTGCTACTAAAATATCATTTATAAATGAGATATCAGCTCTTTGCGAAGCGGTTGGAGCAAATGTAAATGTTGTTGCAAAAGCTATGGGACTTGATGGAAGAATTGGTCCAAAATTTCTTCATGCTGGCATAGGATTCGGAGGTTCTTGTTTGCCTAAGGATACAAAAGCTTTAGTAAAAATAGCTGAGGAAAGAGGAGTTCCTTTAAGGATAGTAAATGCAGCTATAGAGGCTAACGAAAATCAGAAAGAAAGATTAACAAGAAAGATCATGGAAGCTTTTAATGGCAAAATTGAAGACAAAACCATAGGCATACTCGGCCTTTCCTTTAAACCAAATACGGATGATATAAGAGAGTCTCCAGCTTTATTTATAATAAATAGGTTGTTAAAAGAAAAGGTAAAAATAAAAGCCTATGACCCTGCAGCAATTGAAAACACTAAAAGTGTTTTTCCCCAAATAATATACTGTTCAGACGCTTATTCCGTGGCAAAAGAGGCTGACGGGATTGTTATTGTTACAGAATGGAACCAGTTTAGAAATCTTGACTTAAATAAGATAAAAAAAATAATGAGAGATAAATTTTTCTTTGATTTTAGAAATATATATGAACCGGAAAAGGTTAGGCAATTAGGATTTAAATATTTTAGTGTAGGTAGAGTATAATAAGTTTTATCCTTTTGCAAGTTTTTCGAGTACGGAAAGATTATCTGTCTGTCCCAATACAATTAGAGTATCTCCCTCTTTGATAACAGTTTGTGAATTTGGATTAAATTTCATTCTTCCATCAGCCCTTCTAATTCCTATTATTATTATGCTAAGGTCTTTACCTAAACCACTCTGTGCAATCGATTTACCGATAAGTGATGATTTAGGGGAAACTTCAATTTCTTCTATTTGAATTTCCATATAATCAGAGCTTGTGGCAAATTCTAAGAAATCAACTACCGTGGGTCTTATTACGGTATGTGCAATTCGTAAACCTCCAATAAAATACGGAGAGACAACTCTATCAGCACCCGCTCTTTTAAGTTTAGGTTCAGCTTCTTTTTCAACGGCTCTTGCTACTATAAATAAATCTTTATTTAATTCTCTTGCACTTAAAACTACATATAAGTTTTCAGCATCTGATGGCAAGACAGTAATAAGTCCCCTTGCCTTTTCTATTCCAGCTGTTTTTAAAACTTCGTCATTAGTTGCATCTCCTTCAAAAGATATAACATTGTCGTTTTCTGGGAGATTGGACTTGTTTTTTTCGATAACCACCACAGGCATTTTATTGGCTAATAACTCTTTAACAATGATGCTTCCCATCCTTCCATATCCACATACAATATAATGTTCTGATAATCCTTCAACCTTTTTTCTCATTTTTCTTTTTTTAAAAACCTCCTTTATCTCTCCTTCTATTATTATTCTTGCACCAATTGTTAGGGCATATGTAAAAACGCCGAATCCACTTAATATAAGAATTATAGTAAAAATTTTACCTGAATAAGAGAGATCCTTTACTTCTCTAAAACCTACTGTTGCAAGAGTGATTACAGTCATATAGAGTGCATCTATGAATATCATATCTTCAATTATCATATAACCCAAAGTTCCTATTAGTAGAATTATGATTAGCAGCAAGGGGATAAAAAAGATTCGTTTGTGCAATAGGCTCATAAAGGTTATATAGAATACACTTAACATAATTTGATGAGATTATATCAGAATAGTTATCCTATAGTAAACTTTTTGAAGTTTTAGTTGCATTTATAATGTAAAATATAATATATTTAAAAGTTATAGGATTAATACTTTTTGGAGGTTGAAATTGGTTAGAATTAGACTAATGCGGTTGGGAGCAAAGAAAAAACCCTTCTACAGAGTAGTGATTGCTGATGCAAAAGCCCGAAGAAATGGACCTTTCATTGAGATTGTGGGTACTTATAATCCTAAAAATGATCCACCAGAGATTAATCTCAATATGGAAAGGGTTAATTACTGGTTACAGAAGGGCGCGCAGCCGTCGGATACTGTTAAAAAATTAATTGAACGCGTTTCTGCTTAATATACCCAGTGGGGTATTTACTACTCTTTTGCACGGAGGTTAGACCATGAGCATGAAGACACTGATTGAGACAATGGCTAAGTCACTGGTTGACAAACCAGAGGAGGTTAAGGTTACAGAGATTGAGGG
>JAOAGB010000062.1 GCA_026415995.1 Thermodesulfovibrio sp.
CTTACAGGCATAGAAATTTTTAAACTTTTACCAAAAACAAACTGTAAAAAATGCGGTTTTCCTACATGCCTTGCCTTTGCAATGAAAGTTGCACAAGGACAGGCTCAGATTGAGCAATGCCCTGATGTATCAGAAGAAGTAAAGATAAAGCTAAAAGAAGCCTCTACTCCCCCAATAAGAGGAGTAGAATTTGGTCCTGAAAATCAAAAAATAAAAGTAGGAGACGAAACTGTTCTTTTTAGGCATGAAAAGAAATTTAACAATCCTACAGTTTTAGCCCTTGAAATAGGAGATAACGATAGAGATTTAGAATTTAAGATAGATGAAATTTTAAACTCTCCAATTGAAAGAGTTGGGCAAATCATTAAATTTGACGCAATATTCTTAAAAAATGACTCGGAAAATGCTGAAACTTTTATTAATGCATTAAATGTAGTCAGGACAAAAGCTAAAGAAATATCTCTAATTCTCGGAATAACAAATCCTGAGATTGCTCAATCCGTTCTGGTGCATATTAAAAATAATAGACCAATTCTCTGTGGAGCAAGGGAAGACAATATTTTAGATATGGTAGAAGTGGCAAAAAATTTTAATTTGCCTCTGGTAATAAGTGCAAAGGGGGTAGAAAATATAATACCCCTTGTGGAAATTGCACGTTCAAAAGGATTAGAAGACTTAATAATTGATACTCAACCCAACAATGTAGGCGAGCTTTTAAGAGATAATACCATCATAAGAAGAGCGGCACTTAAAAAAGGATTAAGAGCATTAGGATATCCCATCCTCACCTTTACAAAAAAAAGTGACGATTTTTATGAAACGATTATGGCATCTACAGCAATTCTAAAATATTCTTCCATTGTAATTCTGAGCAGCATTCCAAAATGGAAAAACCTTGTGCTTTTCACATTAAAACAAAACATTTATTCCGACCCACAAGTTCCTATGCAGGTAAAACAAGATATATATAAGATTGGTGAGCCTAATGGTAATAGTCCGATAATTGTTACAACCAATTTTGCACTAACCTATTTTTTAGTTAAAGGCGAAATTGAAAATAGTAAAATTCCAGCATGGCTTGCCATAATGGATTGTGATGGATTGAGTGTTTTAACAGCGTGGGCAGCAGGCAAATTCTCTGCAAGTAAGATTGCTCAATTTATAAAAGAAAGTGGAATAGAGGAAAAACTTAATCATAGAGAACTTATTATTCCCGGATACGTTGCCATGCTTAAAGGAGCAATAGAGGATAAACTTCCTGGTTGGAAGGTTATTATAGGTACAAAAGAGGCAAGCGGAATCCCAGCTTTTTTGAGAAACTATGTAAGGAGTAAAGAGTGATAGAGTATTTAGTTACCTCGACAAAAAGGGTATCTGAAGATTTATTAAACGAAATAGAGCAAATTTTAGATAAAACAGTTGATGAAAAAGGTGAGTTCCTATCTGTAGAATTTCCAGATACTGCCTATGGATTACCATTAATTTACGCTCTTGAAGGTGAAAAAATAACCACCTTAAGAGAATTAAAAAATTTCTTTGATATCATAAAAAATAGGCTTTTCCAATCTATTGATGCTATAAGTTTAGCCCTTAACTATCTATATCTCTCGGAGATTTATTTAAGTTTATTGCAATTAAAGGAGCCTTCGGTTTTGGTTCAAGATGACAGGAAGAAGAGCCAAGCCGAACAAATTAAAGAAGCTCCTATTTATTATGGTTTTCTTGGAGATACAATTCAAAGAACGCTTGGAGTTCAGCTTGTTGACGGCAGAATCCCAGCAGTGGCAGTATTACTTGGAAGTATTGAAATAGAAAAGCTTTTACCTATAGTTAAAGAGCTTCAGGAGAAAAAAATCCTTACCTTCTTAATCGGATCTGTTGCAGAAAATTTTCTCAAAACAGATGAAAGATACGGTTTTGAAGCTTATATAGTTCCAGTGGGAACAAATATAGAACAGACAGTATTTGTGATTGATTGGGCGGTAAGAGCTTCACTTATATTTGGTGGACAAACTGCGGGTGATAAAGAATCGATTATTAATTATGTGAGAAAAAGAGTTAATGCCTTTGCCATTGCCTTTGGTAGTCTAAATGAAAAAGCATTGGGTATTGCCCTTGGTGCAGCAGTCTTGGCAATTCCTGTTATAACTGACCAGAGTCTTCCAGATATTTCAATACCCGAAATAGCTGAATATCCGCTTGTTAGATCAGAGCCAGATTACACCAAGATTGTCAAAAAAGCAATGGATACAAGAGGATTAAAAATAGTAGTTGAAAAGCCACCAATTCCAGTCGCCTATGGACCAGCCTTTGAAGGAGAAAGAGTAAGAAAAGAAGATACTTTTATAGAGTTTGGAGGTCAGAAAACTCCTGCTTTTGAGTGGGTAAGGATGAAGGAGGCAGAAGAAATTGAAGATGAAAAAGTTGAAATAATCGGTACAGATTCAGAGGTTAGATATGAGCAGGGTGGGAAAATGCCACTCGGAATAGTTGTGAACGTGGCAGGTAAAAAGATGCAGAAAGATTTTGAACCTGTAATTGAGCGGCAGATTCATACATTTATAAATGAAGCAGAGGGGCTTTGGCATATAGGTCAGAGAGATATAAATTGGATAAGAATCAGTAAGAAGGCAAAAGAGGCAGGTATTAAACTTAAACATCTTGGCTTGATAATAATGACTATGACAAAAGCAAGATTCCGTAGTATTGTTGATAAAGTTGAAGTTTTGCTTTATGTTGATGAAAAAGAAGTTTTAGCTCTTCGCGAGGATGCAAGGAAAGAATATAGGCAAAGAGATTTAAGACTTGCACGCCTAATAGATGAGGAAGTCGGAGAGTTTTACTCTTGCCTTCTTTGTCAAAGCTTTGCACCTAAACACGTTTGTGTAATAACACCTGAACGCCCAGGACTATGTGGAGCCTTTACATGGCTTGATGCAAAAGCTGCCTATGAAATTGAACCAACAGGTGGAAATCAACCTGTACAAAAAGGTGAAATTATTAATCCAGTTTATGGAAGATATAGCGGAGTGGATGAATATGTAAAAAAACATTCTGGTGGTGAAGTAGAAAGCATAAATCTCTACTCAATTATGGAAAATCCGATGACCTCATGTGGCTGCTTTGAGTGTATTGTGGCGATAGTTCCTGAAGCAAATGGTGTTATGATTGTAAATCGTGGATACTCTGGGATGACACCTATAGGAATGAAATTTTCCACTATTGCGGGAATGATAGGCGGAGGAGTGCAAACCCCTGGATTTATGGGTGTTGGATTAAATTACATTAGCTCGAGGAAGTTTCTTAAAGGTGACGGTGGTATACGTAGAATTGTATGGATGCCAAAGGAACTTAAAGACAGAGTTAGAGAATCATTAGGGAAAAGGGCAGAAGAAGAGGGAATACCAGATCTTTTAGATAAAATTGCCGATGAAACAATATGTGAAGACATAGAGTGTCTTCTTGAATTCCTAACTAAAGTAGGCCATCCAGTTTTAGATATGGAGCCAATTATAAAATAAAAATGGCGGCGAAGGGAGTCGAACCCCTGACACGACGGATATGAGCCGTCTGCTCTGACCAACTGAGCTACGCCGCCTAACATAATAATATAGCAAAATATTATTTTTTATGGCAAATTGGAGTATAAAAATTTTTGAAAAATTTTTCTTTAGTTTTGATATAATTAAGCATGCAATTTTTTAATATAAAAAAATTAAGCGAACTTATTGATATTTCACAGGATTTAATTAATACCTTTAAAGAATCTTTATTAAAATCAACTGCTATGGTTAAATCAGAAATATTATCTAATCCAAAGTTATATTATTTGATTGGCAACAACTCCATAAAATTTTTAGAAGATATGCTTGATAATGAATCGCGAATAATACTGCATTCCATGGAAGCGGATAGCTTCAATTTTCTTAATAAGAATTTATCTCGTTTATATAGTATTTGTATAAAAAGAGGATTTCAAGAAGAATTATTTAAAATAGAATTTATCTCTTGGAACGTATCTCTACCTGCTAACATGATAAGATATGGGGAGGAAATAAAAAAATTATATTCTTTCATATATAGCAATTTTAGTAAAATTTTATCCCATATTGATTTAATGCCATCTAAGTATTCTCTCCCAGAAGAATATGATGATTTTATAAGAAATTTTATTGCAAGGCTTTTTGAAGGAGATTTTACAGAAGCAGAAATTTTAATAAAAACTTTTTTAGTAGATGAAGAAAATAAAGAAAAAGTTTATACTCATATCTTTTATCCATCGATATATAACATTAAAAATCTTTATGAAACTGGTTTTTTTGATGAAGCAGAATCAAACATGGCATTTTCTGTTCTAAATAAAACGCTTTCTTCTATTTATGTAGAAAAGAATATTGAAAAACGCATAAAAAGTTTCTCAATTTATGTGCCTACAGAAAACATAATAGGAGAGAAAATTATTAATTTTTACCATCGTATTGAAGCCCAAATATTTTCAGATATATTATCTTGGTATGGTATAGACAGTTTAACATTAAACGCAAAAGAAATAGTTAACCAAAATTTTCAATATGAACCATGCTTTGTAATTTTCTGGGGGGTGTCACCTTTCAATTTAAATAACTTTAGAAATTTTGCAGAAATGGTAAGAGCTAAATCTTCCAATTGCAGAATAATTATCTTTGCAGAAGACTTAGAGAATGTAAAAAATTTAAGTAATTATGGAGATTTAGTTTTTAATATAAATGAAGCTTTGGAGGTAATAAAAAATGCTTGAAAAATATGTAAGAAAACTTTTTGAAAAGGGTGAGTCCATAGAGGATAAAAAAATTTATGAGGATATAAAAAATCTCCTTCAAGCTAATTTTAATTTCATTATCAATTATATGGAAAACTTAGGTAATATAGTTTTTTTTATTACAGACAGAGATTTGATTATAAAATACGCAAACAAGACTTTTCTAAGACTGGTCAATTTAGATAATGCCGTAGATAAGAGTTTAAAAGTTTTTTTGCCTCCATATATAAAATATTTACCAACGCCAGAAAATGAAAAAAATGAAAAGGTTTTACTTCATCTTAAATGTAGAAAACCTGATATAAATATATCTCTTGAAGGTTATGTATTAGCAAGTAATAATCTATTGATATTCTTTCTCGAAAGAAGAGGATTTATTTATCATGAATTATTTGAAAAAATTTCTGATTTAAACAATGAAATAGCGAAACTGACAAGAGAAAGCCAGAAAAAAGATGTTCTTATTGAAAATTTAAAAAATGAACTAAAGGAAACCTTAAGAAAAGATTTGGTTACAGAAGTTTTTAATAGATTATATCTCAAAGAAGCATTAGACCGAGAAATAGGAAAGAATAGAAGATATAAAATACCTTTAAGCCTTGTCTTAGTAGATATTGATAATTTTAAATTGATAAACCAAAATTATGGTAGAACAACAGGCGATAAAATCCTTAGACAATTCGGCAAACTATTGATAGAAAACACAAGAATGGTAGATATGGTATTCAGAGTTGAAGAAGATAATTTTATTTTGATGTTACCGAATACAAATATTGAAGGTGCCAATATTGTGGCTAAGAAAATTAAAAATGTCGCCAACTCTACTCTCTTTGAAGGTAATGTTAGCATGAGCGTTAATACTGTAGCAGTAGAATGTTCTTCCGATGATACAGTGGAATCGTTGATTAATAAAGCTTATAAAGCTATGCATCCAAATATTTAATTTTTCTACCTTTATTAATCATTTTGTAAAAATTAAAACAAAAAAATGATATATTAAAATTATTAAAACTTAAAATTTATGGGGGTAACTTTCTATGATTGACAGGGTTAAGGTTGAGCAAGTTTTAGGTAAAATTAGGGTAGGTCTTATGGCAGACGGTGGTAATATAGACCTCGTTGATATTAAGGATAATATTATTTATGTTAAACTTAAAGGTGCCTGCGGAACATGTCCAATGGCAACTCTTACTCTTAAAAATTGGGTGGAAAAGACACTGAAAAGCGAGATTCCAGAAGTGAAAGAAGTAATCGCTGTATAATAAGCTTTATAATGAAATGATAAGATTTTTAATATTTTTTTCATTGCTTTTCTCTTTATCTGAAGTCTTTGCCGAAGAAAAGATTCAGATAAAAGATATAAGATATTATGAAATTAATAATGGCATAAGAGTAATAGTAGAAACCAGCGGAACTGTTGAATTTTCAAAAGGACAACTTAAAAATCCTGAAAGACTATTCTTAGATTTAAAAAATGCTTTATTATCCAAGGAAATTAAAAAAGAAGTTTCAATAAATAGATCAATTTTAAATAGAATTCGCACAGGTCAGTTTGATTCTAATACGGTAAGAATTGTCTTTGATCTGTTAAAACCTGAATATGAATTCAAGATTATTCAACTTGAAGACCCTTTCAGATTGGTTATAGATATTTATTCTGAGGTGATACAAAAGGGTGCACAAAAAGATATAAAAAAAGAGATAGCAGTAGATAAAGGTTCAACAGTATATATTAAACGAAAAATAGTTATAGACCCTGGACACGGGGGCAAGGACCCTGGAGCAATAGGGCCTAATGGATTAATGGAAAAAGATGTTGTTCTTGATGTGGCACTTAAAGTTAAAGAATTAATGAAAGATAATCCAAAGTATGAAATCATCTTAACAAGAGACAAAGATATTTATATCCCTCTTAATGAGAGAACAGAAATTGCTAATAAAACTAATGCAGAACTTTTCATTTCAATCCATGCTAATGCCTCTCCCAACTCATATGCAAGAGGTATTGAAACTTATCTACTTAACTGGACAGATGATGAAGAGGCAATTAGAGTGGCTGCAAGAGAAAATGCTATTTCTGTGAAGAAGATGAAGGAACTAAAAGGAGAGCTTGGTATTATGCTTGCTTCTCTGGAAAGAGAGGCTAAAAGGGATGACTCTGTAAAGTTGGCAGGATATGTTCATAACTCCATTATTAGCAATCTAAAAAAGTCTTTCTTAAGGAATGACAATGGAGTAAAACAGGCTCTTTTTTATGTTTTAGTAGGCGCTCAAATGCCTTCTTGTTTACTTGAAATTTCATACATTAGTAATCCTGAAGAAGAAAAACTTCTTGCCGATGATTTTTATCGTTTGAAAATTGCCATGTCCATAGTTGAAGGTATAGAAAATTACTTTTCTAAATCAGACAAAATAAAAAAGGTAAAATATACGAATAATTTCCTAATAAGGGCGGATAACAAAAAAAATAAAAAGGAAAGGCCTAAAAGGCTATAAATGGATTTGTTTATAAAAAATGCCTCTGTAATTGATGGAACAGGTAATCCTATTTTTAAAGCCAATATTGGAATCAAAGAAGATAAAATTGTATACATTGGCAAAGAAAGTTTTTCTGCTAAAAAAATAATAGAAGCTCATAATTATATTCTTACTCCAGGATTTATTGATACCCATTCACATTCAGATTTTACAATTCTTGCTGACCCTCGAGCAGAAGGAAAAATAACTCAAGGTATAACTACGGAGATTAATGGAAATTGTGGCATATCGGCTTTTCCACTACTTGGAGAAACTTTCGAAAGAAGACTATCTGAATTAAATGCTCTTGGATTAAAAGTATGGAATAGGCTTCATGAATACCTTGAACTTTTAAGAAGAAAAAAGCCTGCATTAAATATTGCCTTTTTATGCGGTCATGGAAATATTAGAGGATCTATAATAGGATATAAAAATATTCCTGCCAATAAAAAACAAATTAGGCAAATGAAACGGCTTCTTAAAGAGCAATTTTCCCATAAAATAAGAGGTATATCAACGGGATTAATATATCCACCAGGCATTTTCGCAAATACAGAAGAGCTCATAGAAATTACTAAGGTTATTCGTTATTATAGAGGCGTTTATGCTACTCACATGAGAAGCGAAGGAGATAGACTTCTTTCCGCGTTAGAGGAAACCTTACTTATTGGTAAAAAAACAAAAGTACCTATCCACATATCTCATCTTAAGACATCTGGCAAAGAAAATTGGTGGAAAATAGATTCTCTTTTAGCAATAATAGACTCAGCTTTAATTGACGGAGTTAGAGTTACCGCCGATAGATATCCATACATAGCCTCTGCTACTGATCTTGATGCATTCTTGCCTTCATGGATAATTGAAGGTAAGAAAGAAGAGATTATGGCAAGGCTTAAAAGTGCCAAAGTAAGAAGAGAGATTAAAAGACATCTAAAGAAAAAAGGAGAGAGCTTTCTTAATGAACTTCTTATTTCTGATGTATCCTTTGAGAAAGACAAAAAGTTTGAAGGAAGAAGAATTGGTGAACTAACAAATATTGAGAAAGCAGCAGATTTCATATCTGAACTTTTGATAAAATCTGAACTTTATGTGGGAGTAATTTATTTTGGTATGAGCGAAAGAAATCTCATAAAGATTTTATCAAAAGATTACTTAATGATAGGCACAGATAGTTCAGCAAGATGTAGTAATGGCTTGACTGCTCAAGGTAAACCCCATCCAAGAGGATTTGGTAGTTTTCCCAGATTTCTAAGAAAATATGTTTTAGAGAAAAAACTTATGAGTCTTGAAGAGGCAATAAGGAAGATAACATTTCTACCAGCTAAAACTTTTAAAATTGAAAAAAGAGGAATTATTAGGGAAGGATATTTTGCAGACATAGTAATCTTCGATCCTGCGGAAATTAAAGATAAAGCAACTTTTGAAAAACCATTTGAAATTTCAAAGGGAATTAAATATGTAATAGTTAATGGGGCTATAGCTTCGGAAGATGGTTATATTACTGGCATTAGAAAGGGTAAAATACTTTTATGAAAATTGTAGGTATAACCTGTGATACGGATCATAAAAGAAATTATTTAAACAGAGATTATATTAAAAAGGTTGTAAATATGGGTTTTATGCCTTTAATAATCACTCCCGATATGCTTATTTTCAGAGATTGGATTGTGAAGAATATATCAGCATTAATAATTTCAGGAGGAGGAGACATAGATCCCCAATTTTATAAAGAAAAAAACACTGCCTGTAAAAATATAGTAGCTCCTGAAAGAGTAAAAGCTGAAATGGAACTTTTGCAATCCCTATTACCTACCAAAAAGCCTATACTGGGTATATGCTATGGAATGCAATTAATGAATATATTTTTAGGTGGCTCTCTTATACAAGATATTAAATCTTATTTAAATCACAGAGAGGGTAATCATGAAATCGAAATTTTAGTTGATTTTCCACTGAAAAGGGGGAAATTTATAGTTAACAGTGCTCATCATCAAGCCATAAAAAAGCTTGGAAATGAACTTGAGATATTCTGTAAGGCAGAGGATGGGATAGTAGAAGGATTCTATCTTAAAGAACATCCGTTTTTTGTAGGTGTACAATGGCATCCTGAAAGAGATATGGGAGAATTATCTTTGTATCTTTGGCAAATTTTTTCAAAAAGTATACAATAGATTATGAGCCCTTCAAGGAAATATAGAATCTCTCTTGAAAGAAATTTTTATATATGGATTCTTTTATTTTTCATTGGACTTCTTGGTTATCTTAATTATCAAATTCTTAAAGCTTTTTTTGCAGCAGGTGGTTGGGCAGTTGTTATAGCTTTAGTTTTTCATCCTATTTTTGATTTTGTCCAGAAGTATCTGAAATATAAAGGACTCTCTGCATTTATGACTATTGTTATAGTAATATTTATTTTCCTTTTCCCTTTTGTATTTATATCCTATCAGATAATTCTTGAAGCAGGGGAGTTAATAAGAAATATAAATCTTCCTGAACTGATAAATAAAATTACAACTAATCCTATACTTGGGAAAATTTTAGAAAAATTGAGCTTTATTACAGGTGGAGATGTGACATCCCTTGAAAATTTGATTAAAGAAGAGATGGCTGGACTTATGAAAACTGCTGCTTTAAAAATTGCCCATGGTTTTGGAGATATTGTAAGTTCAGGTATAAACCTTGTTTTAACATTTTTTATGGCTTTTTTCTTCCTTAAAGACGGAGACCATTTTGTAAGAAAAATTATAGAATTTTTACCTTTTGCAGAGCCTGATAAAGTCTCCATAAGAAATCAAATTAAGAATATTATTTATACCACCTTCTACGGCGGAATTCTCATTGCCATACTACAAGGCACAATTCTTGGAATAACATTCTATTTTCTTCAGATTCCTTCAGCAACTCTTTGGGGCTTTGCAACAGCAATAGCTTCTTTTATTCCTGTTTTAGGAGCCTTTACCATATGGGGACCTGCTTCAGTATATCTTTTAGCTAATGGATATATAGTTAAGGGCATAATCCTTGTATTAGTAGGAGGTTTAATTATAAGTTCCATTGACAATATTCTTAAACCAGTCATTATTAAAGGGAAAGTTAATCTTCCTTTGATTTTCATTTTTCTATCCGTTCTTGGCGGTATTAAAGTCTTTGGATTAATTGGTTTTATAATTGGACCTCTTATTTTCAGTCTTTTTGTATCCTTTCTTGAGATACTTAAAAACTTTATAGGAGGTGGGGAACATGTTTGAAAGGAAGGAGTTAGAGGTATTGGAAAAATTCAATTCTGAAGGAAATTTTGTAGTGAGCCTTTTCCTTAATGTCTCACCTCAGGAAAGAAAAAGAAGTGGCTATCTATCTAAATTCAAAAATCTTATTAAAACTCTCCCTGAGGATAAAATTTCATCTGTAAGAGAAGATATAGAGAAAATTGAAAAATTTTTACAAAGTGAAAGAGAATCTTTTAAAAAATTCATCATCCTCTATAGTTGCAGTAAGAAAGGATTGTGGCAGAGATACGACCTGAACATTAAACTCAATGACGAAATTATTATCGACAAAACTCCTTATACAAGTCCTCTCTTTGATATACTTGATAACTATCAAAAATATGGTGTACTTCTCGTAGATAAAAGAACTGCAAGAGTATTTTTAGTATTTTTAGGAGATATTGAAGAATATGGCATGGTTCATCATGATCATGTGCCTGGTAAACACAAAAAAGGTGGATGGTTCGCTCTTGCAGAGAAAAGATATGAAAGGCATACGGAACATCATGTAAAAATGCACCTGAAAGACGTGATTGATAAATTTGGAGATTTTCTAAGGGACAGAGAAATCAGAAGACTCATAGTTGCAGGTCCCGATGAGGCTATTTACGAATTAATGAAAATGCTTCCTGAAAGCATTAAACAGAAGATAGTTGGAAGAGCTTTGATTGAAAAATATGCTTCTGCTGAGGAAGTCCTTGATAAAGTAATGCCTATAATAAATGAGTATGAGCAGATGAAAGAAAGTGAAACTCTTTCAGAATTAATTACTCGTGCAAGGAAAAATGACAATGCCATATTAGGTATTGATGATGTTATGAAATATCTAAGAGATAGAAGAGTTATGAAATTAATTGTTCCGAAAGATTACAAAATAGAAGGAAAGGTTTGTTCTTCTTGCGGTTTCGCTACGCAGCAAAATATAGACTGCTGCATTGAATGCGGTGGTGGTTTTATTCAAAGCGCTAATTTAATAGAACAGGCTACTGAAATGGCTTTGCAGAATGGAGCTTTAATTGAAGTCGTGAAGGATGAAAAAGAAAAAAGTTTACTTATTATTAACGGTGGTATAGGAGCCTTTTTAAGATTTTAAATATGCCCTTAAATAGTTGGAAGTGTGAGAATCTCTAATAGTTAAAAATTCAGGGAGGCTTCCTTCATATAAGAGGTAGCCTCCCTCTTCCCCACCCTCCGGTCCTAAATCAATTATCCAGTCAGCTTGAGATATTACATCGAGATTGTGTTCAATTATTACCACTGTCGCAGATTTATCAATAAGTTTTTTTATAACTTTCAAAAATTTTTTCACATCTTCATAATGTAGTCCAACAGTTGGTTCATCGAGAATATAGAGAAAACCTTTTAAAGAAGTATCTCTCTTTCTAACAATAGAACTTAAAATCTCTCCACATATTTTTAAACGTTGTGACTCTCCACCAGAAAGAGTTGTAGCTGGTTGCCCAAGCAAAAGATAGCCCAGCCCCAAATCTCTAACAATACCTATTTTCTCTCTCAATAGTTCTTCATCGTTAAAAAATTCATAGGCTTCATCAAAGCTCATTGATAAGACCTCATGAATATTTTTATCTCTATATTTGAGTTCAAGAATTTCCTTTTTGAATCTTTTACCCTCACATTCTTCACAGGGAAGAAAAATATCTTCAAAAAAATACATCTCTACTCTTATAAAACCCTCTCCTTTACAATGAGGGCACTGTCCTAAAGGACTATTAAGGGAAAAATGTCCAGGCGTAAATCCCCTTATTTTTGATTCTCTTTGAGATGCAAAAACTTCTCTTATTTTTCCATAAATTTCCAAATATGTGACAGGCATGGACTTTGGGGTTTTACCTATAGGAGACTGATCAATAAGCTTCACTGTTTTTAAATTTTTAAGCCCTTCTATATCATCACAAGGAAGCGACTCTTCATTGGTAATTCCAAGTCTGTTGGCGACTAATTTATATAGTGTATCTACCACAAGAGAACTTTTACCTGAACCTGATACTCCTGTCACAACTGTAATAGCATTTAAAGGAATATGAACGGTAAAATTTTTTAGATTATTACCTCTAACACCTTTCAAGGTAATAAAGTTTTTAAATCCCACGAGATTCTCTCTGATTTTAATGGATTCTGCTTTTTTTAGATAATTTGAGGTTACCGAGTCAAAACTTAAAAAGCTTTTAATGTCACCAGAATACACTATATCTCCACCCCTGCTGCCTCCTTCAGGTCCTAATTCGATAATCCAGTCTGCATTTGATATAACATCTCTGTCATGTTCTACAACTATCACCGTATTTCCATAGTCTGTAAGTTCTCTTAGCATTTCAATAATTCTTTCTGTATCTCTTGGATGAAGACCTACTGTTGGTTCATCGAGTACATAGAGAGTGGATGTGAGTCTATTTGAAAGTTGGTTAGAAATATTAATCCTTTGATATTCTCCACCAGATAGGGTTTTAATCTGTCTGTCGAGAGTTAAATACCCAAGTCCAACTCTTAAAAGAAAATCAAGCTTCATTAATATTTGTCTTATAGGTTCATCAATAATTTTGAATTCCTCTTGAGACAGGCTGAGAGATTTTAAAAATTCTTTAAGTTTTTTTACTGAAAAGAAATTTAAATCACCTATATCAAGACCATTTATTTTAAATATAAGAGCAGCCTCTTGCAATCTTTTGCCCTTACATTTAGGACACAAAAATGGTTTTCTTATTCTTGAAAGAAAAACTCTAACATGAACCTTGTATCTCTTTCTCTCAAGTTCTTCAAAAAAATCATTTAATCCATAAAAGTATTGGTTTCCTGTAAATATGAGTTTTTTATGCTCTTCGGGTAGTTCTCTATAGGGAATATTAACATCAATACCTGTAAGTTTTGCTCCCTTTATAAGTTGCTGTTTCCACCATTTAAGCATATTTCTTTCGAATATTTCGATAGCACCTTCCTTAAGAGAGAGCTCTTTATCAGGAATGACTAAGTTTTCATCATAGGAAAGTATATATCCAAAACCTTTACATTCAGGACAAGCTCCCTGCGGATGATTAAATGAAAAAAGAAGAGGTGAAGGTTCTTCTGCTTCCATATCACAATAGGCACATTTAACTTCTGAAGGAAAGTTAAGTAAAAGATTATTATCCGATATAAAAACCTTTACTCGCCCCATTCGGAATGCCATCTCAAGGGAATCAATGAGTCTTGATTTATCATAAATTTTTAATCTATCCGTTATTACATTTATTGGATACTTTACATCATTTTTTAATACTGTCAAGTCAATTATGGTGGGATTATTATTTTCTATGACAAAACTTCTTGCAAATCCAAGATGAATAAGTTTTTGAATATTTTCATTTGTTTCAAATATGACGAAGGCTCTCTTTCCCTGAAAATTTTTGAAAAGTTCATCTGCCACTTCAGAAGGATTCCATCTTTTAATTTCTTTATCACATCTTGGGCAGAAAGGCTTAGCTATCTTTGAAAATATAACCCTAAGATAATCATAAATTTCAGTATGTGTCCCTACGGTAGCACGAGAGCCTTTAACTGGATTCCTTTGTTCAAGAGCTATTGATGGTCTAAGATTATCAATTAAATCCACTTCAGGCCTTGGAAGTTTTTCTATAAAGACTCTTGCATAACTTGACAAACATTCAATAAAACGCCATTGTCCTTCTGCATAGATTGTATCAAAGGCGAGAGAAGATTTCCCAGAACCAGAAATACCTGTAATAACTGTTAACTTATTATGAGGAATTGATAAATCTATATTTTTTAGATTATTTTGTCTTGCACCTCTTATAATTAAATACTCATCTTTTATGTTGTTTAGCTCCATCTGAGAAATGCTCATTTTTTATTGTAACCCTAATAATAACTCTAAAGGCAAAGGATAAAGAGGAAAATTTCTCACTTTTGGAAAATTCAAAAAAGATTCTGATATACTTTTGTTAAAAGGACTAAAAATGAAGAAATTATTTATATATGTTTTTATCCTTACTATAATTATAATAAGTTTTTACTGGTTACATTATCTAAGAAATAAAGAACCCATAAAAATTGGTCTCATGGTTACTCTTACAGGAGTATATCCAGACCTCGGACGAGAAATTAGAGATGGAGCATTACTTGCTGTTGAGATGATAAATGAAAAGGGAGGGATTAATGGAAAGCCTCTGAAACTTATCATAAAAGATAATAAATATAATATTGAGTTGGCAAAAAATAATTATGAAGAGCTTTATAGAGAAAATGTAATAGCGGTTATTGGTCCTGCAACAAGTACCACAGCAAAGAATCTTCTTCCGCTTATAAACGAAAAAAAACTTTTAGCCATTGCTCCAACTCCTACTTCAACTGAATTGGCAGGATTAGATGACTATATGATAAGGTTAAGACCTACAAACAAAGATGAAGCAGTGATATTAGCAGATTATGTTAATAAAAATCTAAATGTTAAAAGCATAGCAATCATATATGATATCATCAATCCTGTGTATACAAAAGATTTTATTAATCATTTCATGCCTCACTTTGATAAAAATGTAAAATTTTATATCTATCCCTTTGATGAAACTAAGGATAATGTAAAAAATCTATCAAGAAAAATAATAAACCAATCAGTAGATGCTGTATTAATTCTTGTTGATGTTTATAATACAGCCTTGTTTGCACAAAATCTGAGGATTTTAAAACCAAACATATCTATTTTAACAACTATTTGGGCAAAATCTCCAAGATTAATAGAACATGGAGGTAAGAATATAGAAGGAGTTATTTCAGTAGATATAATAGAATGCCAAGAGACAAGAGAAAAAAATGAAGAGGTTAACAATAAATTCATAGAGAGATTTGGACGCCCCATAAATTGTATATCAATCTATGGCTTTGACTCAGTAATGATAATTAAAAGGGCTATAGAAGAGGGAGCAACTCGGGAAAATATAAAAGAGGTTATTCTAAAAATAAAAAAATTTCATGGGCTTCAAGGTGAAATCATATTTGACGAATTTGGAGATATCCAAAAGAAGCCCTTCGTATTAGAAATTAAAGATGGCAAATTCAGGAAAGTGAAACAATGAAAAAAACATTTAAATTTTATACTTTTTTAACTCTAATCTCAACATCTATTTTACTGATTTTTTTTATTAACACAATTATATTTATAATTGCTGAAAGTCAAATGAGAGAGGAAAAGTCAAAAGATTATGAAACTACAATAAAAACAGTTTCATACTACATTGATAGAATTATAGAAGAGAAAGATAAAGACTTAAATACAGTTTTAGGATATTTAAACTCTGCAGAGAATTTGGAAAACAAAAAAAAGCAATTAAAAAATTTTTTATCCATCAATCCAGAAATACAATATATTCTTATTATTGACAGTAAGGGAATTGTTAAATATATATTTCCAACAAACGATTCTATCATAGGTATTGATCTTTCAAAGGACCCAATTCTCAATAATTTAGAAAAAGGAAAATTTTACGGACCCCTTGTATCAGTAATAGACAAAAAACCCTATTATGTAATTTCAAGAAAATTACCAGATAAATTCATTTTATTTCTTATAGATATTCCAGAAATTAATTCGCTTATTGAAACATTGAAAATTCAAGGTTACTATGCATTCATTGTAGACAAAAACGGTTTGACCATAGCCCATGTAAACGATGAAATTGTGAAACAGGGACTCAATTTAAGTCACTATGACTTTGTAAAAAAAGGGATTAAAGGCACAGAAGAAATGATCGAAGCAGACATGGATGGTAAAAAATATGTTTTATTAGCCAGAAAAATTCCACAGACTGAATATACATTTTTCATAGGCCATGAATACTACGAAGCATTGAGTAGTTTTTATATCCTAAGAGGTAAAATAATCTATATAATTTTATTGATTATCATTCTATCCTTACCTATTAGTTTATTTATTTCAAGAAGGTTTACAAATCCTATAAAAGGCATTATCTCCATGATAGAAAAACTTAAAAAGGGAGACTACAAAATCTCTAAAACAAAATCAGACATAGAGGAATTAGAGAAAATTTCAGAAGCAATATACGAAATGGCTAAAACAGTCTCAGACAGGGAAATAAAACTCAGAAAAATTTTTGAAGCCTCCACAGATGCCATAGTAATCTCTACTTTCGAAGGTAATATCTTAGATTTCAATGACGCAGCAGCAAAAATGTTTGGATTTAAAGATAAAAATGATGTGCCTCCGGATATGAAAATTGATGTCTTTTACTATAATGATGTATCAGATAGAAACTTTATATTAAATAAGCTTGCAGAGAAAGGATACATTGAAAATCTTGAAGTTACTTTTAAAAAAAGGGATGGAACACTATTTTATGGTTTGATTTCCTCCAGTCTTGTAAAGGACGAAGAAAACAGACCTCTCTTTATTGTATCAATTATTAAAGACATAACTGATAAGAGAAAACTTCAGGAACAACTGTTTCAAGCACAAAAGATGGAAAGTATAGGCAGACTTGCTGGCTCAATAGCCCATGATTTTAATAACATACTATCTATAATCCATGGCAGCAATCAGCTTATTCAAATGTATACAAAAAACAATCCTCAAATTGAAAAATATACCTTATCTATTACTAAGGGGGTAGAGAAGGCAAGAGATTTCATAAAAAAGCTTCTTGCCTTCTCAAAAAGGCAACCATTTATTCCTAAAATCTATGATTTAAACGAAATTATAAAGGAAGAAATTAAACTTATTAGGCCAACAATTAGGGAAGATATAAAACTTGAATTAAACACTTCCGATTCACCTTTATTAGTTAATCTTGATAGAACTCAATTTACACAGATAATTTTAAATCTAACAGTAAATGCGATAGATGCTATGCCTAACGGAGGGAAAATTATAATTTCAACAGAGGCAAAACAATTCGAATATGAACATAAAAAAACTTATCCGTTTATAAAAGAGGGAAGTTTTGCATGTATAAATTTTTCCGATACAGGCATAGGCATTCCTGAACAAATAAAAGATAAAATATTCGAACCTTTTTTCACAACAAAACCTGAAGGAACTGGTTTAGGATTGGCTACTGTATATGGAATTGTTCAACAACATAACGGATTTATCACTGTTTACAGCGAAGAAGGTAAAGGTACAACATTTAGAATTTATTTACCTCTATCAATATCAGTTGAAAAATCTCAAGAAGAACACGAAGATGATTCTCAAATAAATATAAATAGAATTCTATTGGTGGAAGACAATGAAGAGGTGAGAACAATTGTGGAAGAAATGTTAAAAATCAATGGATTTGAAGTGTATTCCTTTTCTAACGGATTAGAGGCTCTTAATAAATTTAAAGAACTCAGTAATATTATAGACCTCTGCATTTTTGACGTAATAATGCCTTCTATAGGAGGTTTTGAATTATATAAAAAAATCAAAGAAATTAAGCCAGATATAAAAGTGTTATTTATGACAGGATATACTGATAATTTGTCACAAATTCAAACAATAATTAAGGAAGGACAACAAGTTATAAACAAACCTTTTAGTATATCTGAATTAAAAAAGAAAATAAAAGAAATGTCTTAATGCCCCTGCCTATTCCTTTTGATTATTTTCCTTTTCTTTATCTTTCTTTTTCAATAAATCAGACATCTCAACAAGTTTTCTCATAACAAGATAATTGATAGTGTCCTTTGGATAGGTCCCATCGGGCTGCAGTTCACCTGCTTTCATGTCTGTTAATATCTCAAGCCCTTCCTCTACGTACTCTATAGCATATATGTGGAATTTGCCTTCATCAATTGCTTTTTGTATTTCTTCTTTTAGCATAAGATGTTTAATATTTCTTTTAGGGATTATTACTCCATGACTTCCATCAAGACCACGGATTTTACAGAGCTCAAAAAATCCTTCTATTTTTTCGTTTATACCGCCAACAGGCTGAACTTCTCCTTTCTGGTCCATTGAACCTGTTACTGCTATATTTTGCTTAAGAGGGATTTCCGCAATGCTACTTAAAAGAGCATAAAGTTCAGCACAAGTTGCGGAGTCGCCTTCTATCATTTCATAAAGCTGTTCAAAAGTAAGTGAGGCACTTAGGCTAATTGGCTTTTTTATGGCATATTTACTCCAAAGATAGCTTGACAGAATCATTATGGCTTTCTCATGAATTTTGCCAGACATTTTTGTTTCTCTCTCAATGTTTACAATGCCTGCTTTACCTAAATAGGTTCGCGCAGTAATTCTTGAAGGTTTTCCAAAACTATAATCACCGAGATCAAGTACCGCAAGTCCATTGATTTGCCCTACTTTACTACCTGTTGTTTCAACAATTAATACATCCTCAAGAATTAATTCTCTTAACTTTTCCTCTATACTTGCTGATCTATAAACCCTCTGTTCTAATGCTTTACGGACATGTTGAGCTTTAACTATGTTTTTACCATCTTTTTTTGCCCAGAAATGCGATTCTCTTACAATGTCTGCAATAGAACTAAACTGAGTTGAAAGCTTTTCCTGATGTTCCGCAAGCCTTGAACCATATTCTACAATCTTCGCTACTGCAGAGCGATGAAAGGGAAGAAGCTCCTCTTCTTTTTGGCAAAGAGCTATAAATTGAGCATATTTTTTTATATTTTCTTCGTTTCTTGGCATTCTAATATCAAAATCAGCCTTTACTTTGAATAGTTCTTTATATTCATCGTCATAGTTATAGAGTAAGTAATAAAGTAAAGGGGTACCTGTAAGTATCACTTTCACATTAAGTGGAATAGGCTCTGGTCTTAAAGTAGAAGTTGTTATTAGTCTATATTGTTCCCATACATCTTCAATTCTAATTTCCTTATTTCTAAGAGCTCTCTTAAGGGAATCATAGGAGAATAAATTCTTCAGTAAAGCTAAGGCATCTATGACAATATATCCTCCATTTGCTTTATGAAGTGAGCCTGCCTTTATCATGGTAAAATCTGTAATAGCCATGCCATACTGAATTTTATATTCTATACTTCCAAATAAATTTAAATATGTGGGATTTGGTTCATATATAACTGGTGAGCCCTCTGTAGCAGAATTATCAACGAGAATATTAACACTATACTTTACAAAGGAAGCCTCTCTCGGTATTTTCATAAATGGTGGGATAGGAGGTGTGACTTCCTCTTGAATTTTGAAATCTTGAAGATTATTAAGAATGTCTTCCTTTACAGCTTCAAGATATTGATTTATTTTTTCACTGAAAGAATATTTATTCTTTAAATCTTCTATTGGCTGTTCAATTACATCAAGAGCAATCTGTCGCTCTAATTTAATTAGCATTTCTTTTACCACCTTATCTGCCTCACGCACAGCCCTTACTACATCGTCAAGTTTTTCTTGAAGCATTTTGCCAAATTCGTCAATTCTTTTCCTCGTTTCAGGTTCAAGAGCTTGAAACTCCTCCTCTGTAAGAGGTTCTCCATCTCTTTTTATTGGAACAATTATAAGCCCTGCTAAAGCTTTTCTTATGGCAAAGCCTTTATTTCTTGCTTCTTCTTCTATGGCTGAAAACCACTCTTTTTGTTTTTGTTGAAAGTCCTCAAGTATTTTATTCCTTTGCTTATCATACTCCTTTGATTCAAAAGCTTTAGGTATCTCAGTTTTAAGAGTGTTTATGAGATTTCCCATATCATTTTGAAATTCCTTAGCCTTTCCCGCTGGAAGACTCACTGCTATGGGATTGTCAGGTTTTTTAAAATTATAAAGATAGCACCAATCGGGTGGTATGGGTTCATTTTTAACTTTTTCTGCAAGAAGAGTTCTAATGGCACGCATCTTACCTGTACCCTGAGCACCTAAGGCATATATATTGAAACCTTTAGCAGTTAGATTTAATCCAAAATCAAGAGAGGCAATTGCTCTTTCTTGTCCAATTGTACCAATTAGAGGTTTTTCATCAAGAGTTGTTTCAAATTTAAAAATAGATTCATCACATTTTTTATATACATCATGAGATTTTAGCTTTAATATCATATTCCCCTCCTAAAAAGTTTTTTTATTATACCACTTTATATGCATGAATTAGCCAAATATAATGGCTTAATTGACAAAATAACTTGTTAAGATTTATTCTTAAACTATGATTTAACAAAATATTGGAGGTTACGATGGCAGAAGGTATTTTAGATTTAACCACTTCATCATGGGAAAAGGAAGTGTTAAATTCAAAAGGTGTAGTAATGGTAGATTTTTGGGCACCATGGTGCGGTCCTTGTAGAATTATAGCTCCTACTATTGAAGAACTTGCCAAAGAATATGCAGGAAAAATCAAGATAGCAAAACTTAATACCGACGAAAATCCTGAAGTAGCAACACGTTATGGAATAATGGGCATTCCTACTATAATGTTCTTTAAAGATGGACAAAGGATAGACCAGATAGTAGGAGTTGTTCCAAAGTCTACTTTAAAAAGTAAGATAGACAACCTTCTGAGTGCCTAAGTTGTGAAAAAATTTTTAATACCTCTCTTACTATTTATTCTTCTTTTCTCAACAGAAGGGCAGGGAGCTTTAAAAAAGGGTGACTCTGCCCCTGATTTTGATATAACCGGAGTGGATGGTAACTCAAGCAATCTTTATCAGTTTAAGGGTAAAGTAATTTTAATAGAATTTCTATCAGTTAAATGTTTTGCTTGCGATATGGTAATTCCAGATATAAATCGTCTAAGGGACAAATTTCCTAATGAGCAATTGACAATAATAGGAGTCCTATTCAGTGACGAGATATCCAATATTAATAAATTATATGACTTTGCAAAAGACAGAGGCATAAAATATCCTATTTACTTCGCTGATTCTAAATTTAAAAAACTTTACAATGTCTTTGGTTTCCCAAATTTCTTTATTCTTAATGAAAAAAAGCAGATCATTCAGATATACAGAGGGATAACAAGGGATACCTTTGGGCTTTTAAACAGCGATATCGAAAAGGTTCTAAAAAAGGGAGGAGAATAGGTGTTTGAGGCTTTATCTGATAAATTAGAAGCCATATTTAAAAAACTCAAAGGTAAAGGAATTCTCAAAGAAGAAGACGTTGATGCAGCATTGAAGGAAATAAGAATTGCACTTTTAGAAGCAGATGTCAATTTTAAGGTGGTAAAATCCTTCGTTGACAGAGTTAGGCAAAAGGCAATAGGCAAGGAAATTCTCGAAAGTCTCTCTCCTGGTCAACAGGTCATAAAGATTGTTTATGATGAACTTTGCGAATTACTTGGAGGAAGCAGTTCAAAAATTTTATTAAACCCAAACCCTCCTACAGTTTTAATGATGGTAGGACTGCATGGTTCTGGTAAAACTACAACAGCTGCAAAACTTGCAAGGATATTCAAAAAGGAAGGAAGACGTCCTATGCTTGTTGCAGCAGACTTACAAAGACCTGCAGCAATTGATCAACTTATAACTCTTGGGAAATCAATAGATGTTAAAGTTTTTCATTCCTATGAAATTAAAGATCCAAGAACTCTTTGTAAAGAAGCTCTAAGAGTAGCAAAAATAGATAGAATGGACCCTGTCATAGTGGATACTGCTGGTAGAATGCACGTTGATGATGAACTTATGAACGAATTAAAGGACGTCAGAGAAATTCTTCAGCCTAAGGAAGTATTATTTGTAGCAGACGCTATGACAGGACAAGATGCGGTAAACATCGCAAAAAGCTTTAATGAAAAAATAGGTATAGATGGAGTAATTCTTACAAAGATGGATGGAGATGCAAGAGGTGGAGCTGCTCTATCAATCAAAGAAGTTACTGGAAAGCCTATAAAGTTTATAGGAACGGGAGAAAAAATAGAGGCTCTAGAAGAATTTTATCCAGATAGAATAGCAAAAAGAATACTCGGTATGGGTGATGTTCTATCATTAATTGAACAAGCGCAAAAAGCATTCGATCAGAAGGAAGCGGAAAAGCTTAAGGAAAAAATTGACAAAGAAAGTTTTACATTCGACGATTTAAAAGAACAAATTAGAAAAATGAGAAAAATGGGGCCTTTAGAAAATATACTTTCTATGCTTCCGGGAGCTAATAAAATATTAAAAGATATAAAAATTGATGAAAGAGAGTTTGTACGCGTTGAAGCAATTATAAACTCCATGACTCCTGAGGAAAGAAAAAATCCTAAAATTATTAACGCAAGTAGAAGAATAAGAATAGCCAAAGGAAGCGGTACCACTGTTACAGACGTAAATAGACTCATTAAGCAATTTAATGAAATGAAGAAGATGATGAAAAAAATGAAACATGGAAAGGGATTTAAGTTACCCAAAATTTTTCCTTTCTAAATCGTACCTCTGTATTATTTCAAAAAAACTAAATAAAAATATTATTTTTCTTGCTTTTTTAAAGAATAAAAACTCTTTGCAAATCTTATCATAAACAAATGGTATGCTTATCTTTACTTGTTTATGAATAAAACTTTTTTAAATTATCTGTACCAGCTTGAATAATTTCATAATTTAATGTAATACTGTAAAAAAAAGAATAAAAAAGAGAAAAATTTAAATATTTGGCATTTTTTATTGCAAAAAGGCAATATATTCCAATTTTAGCTCTTGCTTATAAATCCAAAATACAGTTATATTAGCACTCGATAGGGTTAGTTGCTAATAACAAAAAATCTAATAAAAGGAGGAGGCTATGAAGATTAAACCACTGAAAGACAGAATCGTAGTAAAGTATTCTTCAGAGGAACTTGAAAAAACTCCTGGAGGTATTTATGTTCCAGATGTGGCAAAAGAAAAACCTCAAAAAGGCACGGTAATCGAGGTAGGTTCAGAGGTCAAAGAGGTTAAAGTTGGTGACACTGTTCTTTTTGATAAGTATGCTGGTTCTAAAATTAAAATTGATGATGTAGAGTATTTAATAATTAAAGAAGAAGAAATACTCGGAATCGTAGAAAAATAAAAAATTTTAAAAGGAGGGGATTATATGGCAGCAAAGCAGTTAATATTTGGTGATGCAGCAAGACAGTCTGTATTAAAGGGCGTAACAATTCTTACAGACGCTGTAAAAGCCACATTAGGACCAAGAGGAAGAAATGTGGTTATTGAAAGAAAATTCGGTTCTCCTAATGTGACAAAAGACGGTGTAACAGTAGCAAAGGAAATAGACCTCAAAGATCCCTTTGAAAATATGGGTGCTCAGCTTGTCCGTGAGGTTGCTTCAAAAACCTCAGATGTAGCAGGCGATGGAACAACAACAGCTACTGTTCTTGCCTATGCAATTTATAAGGAAGGACTTAAATATGTCTCAGCTGGTGCCAATTCCATGGACCTGAAAAGAGGAATAGACAAAGCAGTAGAAGCTGTTGTAGAAGAGCTCAAAAAAATATCCAAACCCGTTGCAGATAAAAAAGAAATTGCACAGGTAGGTACAATCTCTGCAAACAACGATTCCTCAATCGGTGAACTCATTGCAGAAGCAATGGATAAAGTAGGAAAAGATGGTGTAATAACAGTTGAGGAAGCAAAAGGTATGGCAACAACCCTTGATATCGTTGAGGGAATGCAGTTTGACCGCGGTTATATTTCACCTTATTTCATTACAGATCCAGAAAGGCTTGAATGTATTCTTGAGGACGCCTTTGTTCTTATACATGATAAGAAAATATCAAGCATGAAAGACCTTCTCTCCATTCTTGAACAGATTGCAAGAATGGGAAGACCGCTTCTTATCATTGCCGAGGATGTTGAAGGTGAAGCCCTTGCCACCTTAGTAGTAAACAAGCTTCGTGGAGTTCTTCAGGTCTGTGCTGTTAAAGCTCCTGGCTTTGGTGAGAGAAGAAAGGCTATGCTTGAGGATATTGCTATACTTACAGGTGGAACAGTAATATCTGAGGACATTGGGCTTAAACTTGAAAATGTAAAAATAGAAGACCTTGGAAGAGCAAAGAAGATAATTGTTGACAAAGATAATACAACAATTGTTGAAGGTGCAGGAGATCCACAAAAAATTCAGGCAAGGATTAAACAAATAAAAGTTCAGATTGATGAAACTACCTCTGACTATGACAGAGAAAAACTTCAAGAACGACTTGCAAAACTTGCTGGTGGAGTAGCAAGAATAAATGTTGGCGCTGCTACTGAATCTGAGATGAAAGAAAAGAAAGCAAGAGTAGAAGACGCTCTTAATGCTACCAGAGCTGCTGTTGAAGAAGGAATAGTACCTGGTGGTGGAGTGGCTCTTCTCAGATGCCAGAAAGCTTTAAAAGGACTTAAACTCGATAACCATGATCAGCAACTTGGTGTTGAGATAGTTAAAAAAGCCCTTGAAGAGCCTATTAAACAAATAATAGCCAATGCAGGTGTAGAAGCTACTTTAATAGTTGAAAAAGTAAAGGAAAGCAAGAATATAAACTATGGCTATGATGCTTACGCAGAGAAATATGTTGATATGATGGAAGCTGGAATTATTGATCCAACAAAAGTGACAAGAACAGCTCTTCAGAATGCTGCATCAGTAGCAGGTCTTATGCTTACCACAGAAGTTTTAGTAGCAGAGATACCAGAAGAAGAAAAGAAACCACCAATGCCATCACCTGATATGTATTAATTGTTGCAAATAAAAAATTTAAAGGGCAGAGTTCTGACTCTGCCCTTTTTTTATGTTATGATATATAAAAGTGAAAAAATTTTTTCATGGGAGGACAGATGAAAGTTATTCTTAAAGAGGATATTCCTAATTTAGGTAAAGCTGGTCAGATTATCAGTGTAAAAGATGGATATGCAAGAAACTTTCTCTTTCCAAAAGGACTTGCATTGTTAGCAGATGAAAAAAACATGAAATTTCTTGAGCGTCAGAAGAAAAAATTTGAAGAAGAAGCAAAGAAAAAACGTCAGGATGCCGAATCTATCGCCCAAAGATTATCAGAAACTCAACTTACTATTAAAGCAAAAGCAGGTGAAGATCAAAAACTTTTTGGTTCAGTAACATCAAAAGATATAGCAGAAGCTTTAAATAAAGAAGGTTTTTCCATTGATAAAAAACAGATAAATATTGTAGAACCTATAAAAAGAGTTGGTGAATATGAAGTGGAAGTAAAACTACATGCTAATATTGTTGCTAAAGTTAAAATAAACATTATTGCTGAGTAATGGCTTATCTAAAAAACATAGAAGCATCTATTGATAGACTTCCGCCTCAAAGCATCGAGGCGGAACAAGCAGTTTTAGGAGCCATAATCCTTGAAGGAGATTCCATAACAAAGGCTATAGAAATCCTCTCACCAGATGATTTCTATAGAGAAGCTCACAGAAAAATTTACAACTCAATGCTCGAGCTTTTTGATAAAAATGAGCCCATAGACCTTATCACAATCACTGAAAATTTAAGAGATAAAGGTGAATTGGAAGAAATCGGAGGACTTTCCTATCTTAGCAACCTTGCCACTGTCATACCTACCGCAGCTAATATAAGATATCATGCTAAGCTTGTAAGAGAAAAGGCTCTCTTGAGAGCAGTTATTCGAGCCTGTACAGAAATTGTAACAAAGGTTTATGAAGAACCTGAAGATGCTGAAGAAATGCTTGATTATGCTGAAAAATTAATCTTTGAAATCTCTGAGAAAAGAACAAATACAAGTTTTTTCCAGATGAAAGATGTGGTTAAGCACACCTTTAAAATGATAGAATCCATGTATGAAAGAAAGGCTGTTATAACAGGCATTCCTTCAGGTTTTAAAGATTTAGATGAACTTACAAGCGGATTTCAACCAGGCGATTTGATAATTATCGGCGGGCGTCCAGGAATGGGAAAAACAGCCTTTTCTCTTAACATTGCTCAACATGTAGGAGTAGAACTTGGAGAGCCTGTTGCTTTCTTCAGTCTTGAAATGTCAAAAGAACAAATTGCTATGAGACTTCTTAGCTCTCTTGCAATGGTTAATGCATCTGCTTTAAGGAAAGGCTTTATTAGTAAAAGAGATTGGGAAAGATTGACTGATTCTGCCGTGAAATTAAGTGAAGCCCCTATTTATGTAGATGATTCGTCTCAAATGAGCGTTCTCGAAATAAGAGCTAAGGCAAGAAGACTAAAAATGGAAAAAGGTAAATTAAGCTTAATAATAATAGACTATTTACAGCTTATGAGAAGCAGAACAGCTTATGATAGAAGGGAACAGGAAATATCAGAAATTTCTCGTTCTCTGAAAGCTATGGCAAAAGAACTGAAAGTCCCTGTCATTGCTCTTAGTCAATTAAATCGTTCTGTAGAAAAAACTACAGATAGACGTCCTACTTTGGCTAATCTAAGAGAATCTGGAGCAATAGAACAAGATGCCGATGTAATAATCTTTCTTTATAGAGATGAAGTTTACAACAAAAAAAATACAGCTAATAAAGGTAAAGCCGAAGTAATAGTAGCTAAACAGAGAAATGGACCTACTGATACTATTAATCTGACATTCCTTAGTGATTATACGAGATTCCTTGATTTCACAGATAAATATATGGGTACAGAAATAGAAGAGGAAATTTAGTATGACCATAAGAAAACCTGCAGTAGCTGGTTACTTCTATCCTTCGAATCCGAAAGAATTAATCTATGAGATAGAAGAATACATGCCCTTAAAAGGAAATCTTAATGCTTTAGGTGCCATATGTCCCCATGCAGGATATATATACTCTGGACATGTGGCAGGTGCTGTTTACTCTAAGATCAAACCAAAAAATATCTATATTCTTATTGGACCAAATCATACTGGCTACGGAGCAGACATATCAGTAATGACAGAAGGGTTGTGGGAGATACCCATTGGAAAACTTGATATTAAGCAAGACCTTGCAAATGCGATAATTGAAAAAGTTGCATTGGCCAAAAAAGACTTACAGGCTCATATTTATGAACACTCTCTGGAGGTTCAACTTCCTTTTATTTATAAATTAAATCCTGATGCTAAAATTGTTCCCATAATATTGAAGATGATAGATCTTAAAAGTTGTATGGAGCTTGCAAAGGGTATATCCTCTGCTTTAAAAGAACTTAATCTTACAGAACAATCAATTATTATTTCAAGTACAGATATGAGTCATTATTTATCTGATGATTTAGCAAGAAAGGTTGATTCCTTGGCAACAGAAAAAATAAAAAATTTTGATCCAGAGGGACTTTACAACACTGTTCTATCCCATAAAATTTCCATGTGCGGTTTCCTGCCAACAGTGACAATGCTCTATGCAACAAAAATGCTTGGAGCAAAGGAAGTTCAGATTGTAAAATATGCAACATCTGCAGAGGTTAGCAGAGACTATGACAAAGTTGTAGGTTATTTAGGTGCAATTGTCCTATAAACTTCCTTTAACTTCAGCTATTTTAGCAGGCGGTAAATCAACAAGAATAAAAAAAACAAAATGTTTAATAACTATAAATAATGAAAAAATAATAGAAACTTTACTAAAAAAAATGAAAAATGTTTTCCAAGAGATTTTCATAATTACCAATTCCCCAGAGCTTTATTTTAATTATGGCTATCCTTTGATAGGAGATGCTTATCCCTTCAAAGGACCCATGGCAGGCATACATGCAGCAATGAAAAATTCTAAATATGATATCTTTGCCTTTGCCTGTGATATGCCATTTATAAAGGAAAAATTAATTTTTGAACTTGCAGAAAAACATTTCCTAAACAATGCAGAGATTACAGTATCTTCTTTCAAAGATAAACTTTATCCCCTACCCGGTATTTATTCAAAACATATTTTCTCTTACATAGAAAATTTATTGTCAGAAGATAAGCTAAGCATGACAAAATTAATATATGATGTTAAGTCTCAGATAATTGAAGTTGCAAAAATAGATAAGGAAGGAGTATCTTTTATTAATATAAACACTGAGGAAGATTTAGAAAATTTAAAAAAAGGAGGAATAACATGTTCGGCTTAGGAACACAGGAATTACTCATTATCCTTGTAATAGTGATTGTACTTTTTGGAGCAACGAGGCTACCACAAATTGGCAAAGGGATTGGAGAAGCTATAAAGAACTTCAAAAAAGCAACCTCTGAAAAAGATGAAATAGATGTAACACCTAAAAAGGAAAATCCAGAAGATAAGAAATAAATGTGAGCAGGTTTCTTCAGGCAGAGATTGACTTAAGAGCTTTAATTAACAACTTTCACTTTATAAAATCTATTGTAAAAGATGCGAATCCTAAGAATAAAATAATCGCTATTGTTAAAGCCGATGCCTATGGTCATGGAGTAATAGAAGTATCGAGAACTTTGGAGCATCTGAAAGTGGACTATTTAGGAGTAGCCTTTTATGATGAGGCTGTTTTTTTAAGGGAAGCAGGAATAAATTGCCCAATTTTGCTTCTTTTTGATAGAGAGGTTGAAGGTGTATTTAAATACAACTTGACTCCAGTAATATTCGATATAAAATATGCAGAGGAACTATCAAACTATGCAAAAAGGAAGAATTTAATGTTGTCAATACATGTTAAAGTAGAGACAGGTATGGGAAGGCTTGGACTCTATGAAAATATCTGTGAACAGATAAAAAAAATTGCTAATATGCCTAATTTAAAATTAGAAGGAGTAATGAGTCATCTATCCGTAGCTGAAGACTATGATTGGAGTTTGCAACAGATAAATAAATTAACAGAATTGAAAAACTGTCTTAAAACTATAAATATTAATCCCTTATTCCATATTGCCAATTCTGCTGGACTTTTTTTTAACAAAGCACTATTTGATGCTGTGAGACCCGGACTTATTTTGTACGGTTATGCAACAAATAGAAGTTTACAAGGTATAACACCCTGTATGACAGTAAAAACTAAAATTCTCGACATAAGAAGACTTCCTAAAAATACACCCATAAGCTATGGAAAAACTTTTATAACTAAAAGAGACAGCCTTATTGGGGTTATACCCATAGGATATGCTGACGGATATTTCAGAAGATTGAGCAACAGAGGCTTTATGATTGTAAGGGGCAAGAAAGCACCTGTAGTTGGCATAGTCTGCATGGACATTACAATGATTGATCTTACAGAAATTCAGGAAGCAAAAATAGGAGATGAAGTGATAATACTTGGAAGTTCTGGAGAAGAAAAGATTACAGCATGGGACATTGCTGATTGGTCAGATACTATTGCCTACGAAGTTTTAACATCTCTCGGAAGTAAAGCTAAAAGAAAATATATTTATTAAAGGGAGGGAGTATAAAATGATTTCAGAGAGAGCAAAGAAAGTTAAACCATCACCAACTCTTGCCGTTGACTCAAAAGCAAAAGAAATGAAAAAAAAGGGATTAGATGTTGTAAATTTTGGTGTAGGAGAGCCAGATTTTGATACACCTGAACATATTAAGGAAGCAGCCATAAAAGCAATAAAAGATGGCTTTACAAAATATACACCCGTTGGTGGAATCGATGAACTTAAAGAAGCAATCATTGAAAAACTTGAAAAAGAAAATGGTCTTAAATATAAAAAAGAAAATATCCTTGTATCCTGTGGAGCTAAACACTCTCTTTATAATATTGCCCAGGCACTTTTTGGTCCTGGAGATGAAGTAATAATACCAGCACCTTACTGGGTATCATATCCAGATCAGGTTTTGCTCAACGATGCAACACCAGTGATTGTAGATACTTATGAGAAAGATGACTTTATGTTATTACCCGAAGCTTTAAAAGAGAAAATAACTCCCAATACAAAAGCTATTATAATAAACTCTCCATCAAATCCAACTGGTTTTATTTATGATGAAAAAACTTTACAAGCAATAGCTGAAATAGCCCTCAAAAACAATCTCTATATAATATCTGATGAGATTTACGAGAAACTTATTTACGATAACAATAAACATATAAGTATAGCCTCTTTCAGTGAAGAAATAAGGGAAAGAACAATTGTTGTAAATGGTTTAAGTAAATCTCACGCCATGACAGGATGGAGAATAGGATACGCTGCCGGACCTGTTGAAGTTATAAAGGCAATGACAAACATTCAGAGTCAGTCCACATCAAATCCTACATCAATAGCTCAGAAGGCAGCAGTTGCTGCATTGAAAGGTCCTCAAGATTGTGTAGAGATAATGAGAAAAGAATTTGAAAAGAGAAGAAACTACCTCGTAGATGAATTAAACAAAATTTCAGGAATGTCATGCAAAATGCCAAAAGGAGCCTTTTACGCCTTTCCCAATGTCAATAAAATTCTCTCTAAATTAAGCTCATATAAGATCAATTCATCTATGGATTTAAGCATTTATCTTCTTGAGAAAGCACAGGTTGCCCTTGTCCCTGGCTCTGCCTTCGGGGCTGAAGGTTATATTAGAATATCCTACGCTACAAGTATAGATAATCTTAAGAAAGGTATAGAAAGAATAAAAAAAGCCTTGGAAGAAATTTCATGAATGAATTTAAATTTGGATATGTTGCTTTAATTGGAAAACCAAACG
>JAOAGB010000108.1 GCA_026415995.1 Thermodesulfovibrio sp.
TTTCTTACTCTTTCTTTAAATTCAATCATTGATTTTCTATATTTTTGAGGCACCTTTTGGTTCTGAATTTTTAAATTTAATCTATCCTTTATTGATATTTTATCAAAATAATTAAGCCAAAGCTGTGAAATTTCCTTTTCATTATACGTAATATTAGGTATTTGCTCATTGATTTGTGCTGAATAAATCTTTCCTTTGTAACAAAAAGCTGCTATGTTTCTCTTCATATCATGAATTAGTATTTTTTCATTTCTTAAACGCCTTGAAAAGTAATTTGCTAATGGCATAGTAATATTAAACTCAGGGTAAAATCGTGCATAAAGATACCCACCCTCCACTTCTTTAAATCTTAAAAAGCCCTTCATCCTATGAATTTCTCTACCTACTCGCAAAGCTTTTTTATAAATTCTTTCAATTACAGGATCTGAAATATAATTATCCAATTTATTTACTGGATTTCCTAAATTATTCAAATTAGATAGAAAATATACTATATCATCACAAACTTCTTTACCGTCACTCAATAAATATAAATAAAGGGTTTTTAAAGTTTTTATGTCTAATTTTTTCAAGCTTTCAGAGTAATCTAAATAGTTAGAACTAAAAATTTTCAATTGATTAAATCTTATGGCATTCTTTATGGTTTCTAATAATTCAATCTCGTTCATAACAATAGGGAATATTGACTATCTCTTTGATTAAATAGTGTCTTCATATCTGATGTTTTATCGTAAAAATTTTTATCTTCAAAAAATTTACCATTTATAGTTATAAAATATTTAGCTCTTTTTAAAACAACTCCTATTTTTCTTAAAATATTAAGATCAAGGCTGGTAAATCTTCTTATTTTCAAAATCTTCCTTGCACTTAATGGTCCTATGCCTGGAACTCGAAGCAAAGATTCTAATGAAGCCTTAGCTATATCAACTGGGAAAAAATCCAAATTTCTCAATGCCCAAGCAAGTTTAGGATCAATGTTTTCCTCAAGAAAAGGTTTGTCTTCTGAAACTATCTCCTCAATCCTGAAACCATAAAATCTCATTAGCCAATCAGCCTGGTATAATCTATGTTCTCTCATCAATGGAGGCTTTATAGCTGGTAGCCGTGAATCATCATTTATTGGAACATAGGCAGAGTAATAAACTCTTTTTAACTTGTTATGAATATATAAATGAGAACTTAATTTCAAGATTTCAAAGTCACTATCAGGAGTTGCACCGATAATTAATTGTGTACTCTGCCCACCTCGTGAATTATAAAACTGTTTTTTTTCTTTTAAAACTTCCAATTCCTTTGTAACAAAATTCATTATACCTAAAATATTTTCCATTTTTTTATCTGGAGCAAGATATTCCAAAGATTTTTTATTTGGTAATTCAAGATTAATGCTTACTCTATCCGCCCATTTAATTGCCTCTGATATCGTTGCTTCTGATGTATCTGGAATAAGTTTTAGATGTATATAACCATTAAATTTATATTTCAGTCTTAAAAGCGAAACAGTTTTTATCATCATTTCCATGGTAGTTTCAGGATTACCAATTATTCCAGAACTTAAAAAAAGCCCTTCTATGTAATTTCTTCTATAAAATTCATATGTAATTTTTGCCAATTCATCAGGCATAAAAGCTGTTCTATGTATGTCATTCTTTTTTCTATTTATACAATAAGCACAATCATTATTACAAAAATTAGTGAGCAAAACTTTCAAAAGAGAAATGCATCTTCCATCAGAGCTCCAACTATGACAAATTCCGAATTTTGATGTGTTTCCCATTTGATTTTTTAAACCTTTTCTGCTAACTCCGCTGGAAGCACAAGAAACATCATACTTGGCTCCGTTAGCAAGTAAAGATAATTTTTCATAGACATCTAAGGATTTTTTTAATAGCATCAGTTTTAATATAATACCACTTTCTTAAAATTTTTCAAGTCATCTAATTAATATATTTCTATAAATTAAAAAGATTGTATAATATATAAATCAATTGAATTTCGATTTTAATAAAACTTATTGAGAAATTATGAGAATAGGAATAATTGGTGGAAGTGGATTAAGCGAATCGGAGGTGAAAAAAAACTCCATATCCGTAGAAACACCTTTTGGTGTTCCTTCATCTTCATATGAAGTTGAATATATTGATAATAAAGAAATCTTATTTTTAAGAAGGCATGGTGAAAATCATAGTATACCACCTCATAAAGTCAACTATAAAGCTAATATTTGGGGATTCAACGAACTATCTGTAAATAGAATTTTTGGAGTTTTTGCTGTTGGGTCACTACATGAAAATATTACTCCAGGAATTATAGTAATACCAGATCAAATTATAGATTTTACGCAAGGTATGAGAGAAAATACATTTTATGACGGTCCTAAGGTAGTGCATATTGATTTTACAAATCCTTTCTGCGAAGAGATGCGAAATTATTTGGTTGACACAGCAAATGATATGGGAATAGAAATTATTAAAAATGGAACATATATATGTATAAATGGACCGAGATTAGAAACTGCTGCTGAAATAAAATTTTATCGCAGTATAGGAGCAGAAATAATAGGTATGACTCTCATGCCTGAAGCATCCTTAGCAAAAGAACTTGCCTTATGCTATGCGGCAGTATGTGTAGTAGTAAATTATGCTGCTGGAATCTCCCAAAATCCTCTTACTGTAAAAGAAGTTGTTGAAAACATGAATAAATCTTTAGAAACGATACGCTTATTAATAAAAAAAACAACGAAAGCTCTGCCCCATGAAAGGAACTGCTACTGTAAAAATGTTCTTAAAGACGCTTCTTTTTAGTCTAATACTTCTAATTATAATGCCTGTTTCTTCATTTTCTAATGAATTGGCAGACCTTATAATTGTAATGAAATCAAAAAGAATAATGTTTTTAATGAATGAAGGTAAAATACTTAAGGCATATAAAATTGCTTTAGGGAAAAGTCCTGTTGGTAAAAAGACAATTCAAGGCGATGGTAAAACT
>JAOAGB010000004.1 GCA_026415995.1 Thermodesulfovibrio sp.
CCTTCACCTCAGGGTGGTGGACAGGGGGACCCCATAATGAGTTTATTGGCAAGCCTTTTACCTTTAGTTTTAATTATAGTTGTTTTCTATTTTTTGCTTATTAGACCTCAACAGAAAAGGGCAAAAGAACACAGACTAATGCTTGAAAACCTTAAAAGAGGTGATAAGGTAATAACAGTCGGTGGACTTTATGGTGTTGTGGATAGTGTAAATCCAACTACAGTTATTCTTAAAGTTGCAGAAAATGTAAAACTAAAATTTTCTAAACAGTCAATTGCTGCGTTGAGACCCCCAACAGATGAGGATTAATACTCTTCTATGAGGAAAGCAATATATATTAGAATAGCTCTAATAGCCTTTACAGTGGTTCTTGCAATAATTTTTTTCTTACCAAATACTCCTCTTTTCAACTATATGCCTGATTGGTGGAAGAAAAATCTTCCTAATAAAGGGATTGTTCTCGGGCTTGACCTAAGAGGTGGTTCTCATCTTATTTTTGAGGTAGACCTTAAAAGGGCAAGAGAGATTACAGTTGAAAGAATTGGCATGCATCTTCAGAGTCTGCTTGAAAAGAAGGGTCAAAAGCCTACTGTAAAGGTTCAGGGAGAAAAGATACTTATTCAACCTGTAAATGACGAGGTGAAAAAAATCATTAGAGAAAACTATCCAGACCTTTCCATTTCTGATCAAGATGCCAATATTGTCTTTCAACTCCCAGAGAGTGCTTTTAAAAGAGTTGAGACAACATCAGTTGAGCAGGCAATAGAGGTAATTCGTAACAGAATTGACCAACTTGGAGTAGCTGAACCAGCCATTCATAAACAGGGAGAAAATGAGATAGTAGTTCAGTTGCCTGGAGTAAAAGACCCTAAGAAAGCTCTTGAAATTATAGGAAAAACTGCCCAACTTGAATTTAAACTTCTTGATGAGGAAACACTACTTTGGAAGGAACTGCCCTCTTTAATCAAACCCTCAGAGGAAGAGGCATTTTTAGCTCAGTGGAAGGCAAGGCTTCCAGAGGGTGATGAAATAATTTTTCAGAAAATTGTAAACAAAGAAACAGGTGAAGTTTATAAAAGACCATATATTGTAAAAAAGGATGTGTTACTTACAGGTGACCTTCTTGCAGAAGCCCATGTAAGCATTGACCAAAGATTTAATGAACCCTACGTATCATTGAGATTCAATGATGCAGGTGCAAAAATTTTTGAAGAAATAACGGCTAAATATGTAAAGAGAAGGCTTGCAATAATTCTTGATGGAAATCTCTATTCAGCCCCTGTAATTCAGGAAAAAATCGAAGGAGGAAATGCTCAGATTTCAGGTAATTTTACTCTTGAAGAGGCAAAGGATTTAGCAATTGTTCTTAGAGC
The DNA here is from genome assembly GCA_026415995.1 of Thermodesulfovibrio sp. Taxonomy (GTDB): domain Bacteria; phylum Nitrospirota; class Thermodesulfovibrionia; order Thermodesulfovibrionales; family Thermodesulfovibrionaceae; genus Thermodesulfovibrio. Next base: position 1,374 of record JAOAGB010000004.1, read on the forward strand.
AGGTGCTCTTCCAGCGCCTGTAAAATTAATTCAAAATGTAACAGTTGGTCCTACTCTTGGTAAGGATTCTATAGAAGCAGGCAAAATGGCTGTTCTTATAGCAAGCGTTCTTGTCATTGTCTTTATGATTGTTTATTATCGTTTAAGCGGTGTTATTGCTGATTTTGCCTTGATTTTAAATATTTTATTACTTATCGGTGCCTTGGCTGCTTTGAACGCGACCCTTACTCTTCCTGGTATTGCAGGTATAGCCCTTGCCATAGGAATGGCTGTTGATTCTAATGTATTAATGTTTGAAAGAATTAGAGAAGAACTAAGGCTTGGTAAGACACCAAAGGCAGCCATTGAATCAGGTTATAAAAAAGCCTTCTGGACCATATTTGACTCACACGTTACAACACTTATTACTGCAGCAGTGCTTTTTCATTTTGGTTCTGGACCTATTAAGGGGTTTGCTGTAACTCTTTCATTAGGGATTGCCATAAATCTTTTCACAGCCTTGATAGGAACGAAGACAGTTTTTGATTTTATATATATTGGGAAGGAGCGCAAGAGCCTTAGCATATGATACAGATACTTGGTAAGACAAATATTGATTTTCTCGGGAAAAAATATTTTGCCCTTGGCTTTTCATGTTTAATGATACTTCTTGGAATATTTGCAATTTTTCAGATTAATTTTGGAAAGGCAAATTTAGGTGTTGATTTTGCAGGAGGATTGAGTCTGCAGATAAGATTTTCTCAGCCTGTAACCCTTGCAGAAGTAAGAGCAGTTTTAGATAAAACAGGAATTAAAGATGCAGACATACAGGAACTACCAACGGAAAAGAAAATTCTAATAAAGTTAAAGAAACAACAGGAAGGTGCGCAGGATATAATTGAAAAAAGTTTAAAAGAAAATCTTTCTACCAAAGAGCCAATAATTGAGTCAATCACTGAAATAGGACCTAAGATAGGTGAGAGAACAAAAAGAGATGCACTCCTTGCAATTTTAGCTGCCACGGCAGGTATTTTAATATACATTGCCATTCGTTTTAAATTCCATTTTTCAATCGGAGCAACTGTAGCAACCTTTCATGATGTAATGGCTGTTCTTGGAATTTTCTATATCCTTGACAAAGAGATTAATCTTATCTTTATAAGTGCTCTTCTTACAATTGCAGGATACTCTCTCACTGATACGGTTGTAGTATTTGACAGAATCCGTGAAAATCTTGGGAAAGTAGCAAAGGGTTCTATAACTCTTGAGGCATTAATGAACAGAAGCATAAATGAAGTTTTATCAAGAACGATAGTAACATCACTTACAACTCTTATGGCAGCAGTAGCATTATTTTTCTTTGGAGGAGAAGTTTTACACGATTTTGCTCTTGCCATGATACTTGGCATAATAATTGGGACCTATTCATCGGTATTTGTGGCAAGCCCTGTAGTTTTGCTTCTTGGTAAAAACTCTCTTATAAAGAGATAAAATGCAATATTCTGAATGGGTTGTAGTAAAGACAAATCAGGATTATCTTCATTACATATCAAAATCACTCAATATAAGTTTGCCTCTCTCTCAGGTTCTCATATCAAGGGGTTTTAAAGATATTGATGAAATCTATTCTTTTCTGAATCCTTCCATGGATAACATTGAGCCCTTTGATATTTCAGGAGTTTATGAAGCTACGAGAATAATAAATGAAGCAATCAATAGTAATATAAGGATTTTAATAAACGGTGATTATGATGCCGATGGATTAACCTCAACTGCCATACTTTATGACATCTTAAGAAAAAGAGGAGCACAGGTGTTTTATCATATTCCACATAGAATTCTTCATGGATATGGTTTAAGCATGGCAAGCATTGAAGAGGCTAAGAGAATTGGAGCAAAACTTATTATAACTGTTGACTGCGGAATAAGAGATTTTGAGACAATAGAATATGCGAAAAAAGAGGGAATAGGAGTTATAATTACGGATCATCACGAACCTTTGAGAATAAATGGAGAGCCTTTGCTTCCAGATGCTCTTGTAATAATAAATCCTAAGATTGATGGAAATTTTAAGTATAATTTTCTTGCGGGTGTTGGAGTAGCTTTCATCCTTGCAAATGCCTTAAGCAGAGAAGAATCCCTTCAATATCTTGATCTTGTTACACTTGGCACTTATGCTGATATGGTTCCCTTAACCTATGCTAACAGAATATTAATAAAACATGGCTGGGAGTCTATCAATTCACCATTTAGAAGTTCAATACAAATGCTTAAAGATATAGCAGGTGTTAACTCTAATTCCATTAAGGGCTTTCACCTTAGTTTTTGCCTTATTCCGAGAATTAACGCTCCCGGAAGAATTGATCATGCTAAGGATGTGGTTAGATTTCTTATTTCCGATGATGAAGGAGAGGTTGAGAGTTTAGCTCAATGGTTAAATCAAATAAACTCCCTAAGACAGAAGACAGAAGAAAAAATACTTGCAGAGGTTGAAGAAAAACTTATAAAAGAATTTAATGATGAGCCAGTCATAGTTTTGTGGGGAGATTGGCATCCTGGAGTAGTTGGTACAGTGGCAAGCAAACTCATTGATAAATTTAATAGGCCTGCTTTTGTTTTTTCTCTTCAAGGAGACAAGGCAAAAGGTTCTGCAAGAAGTCCGTTAGGAGTGGATTTACAGGATTTTCTTAATGGATGCAAGGATTTATTGATAAGATTTGGAGGACATAAGCAAGCAGCTGGTATGACACTTTTAAAGGATAATCTTTTAGCTTTTAAAGAAAGACTTTGCAGAATAGCTCAAGACATGGATATAAATGATAAAAACATACTTTATCTTGATGCTGCCGTAACATTTAGCGAGGTTACAGAAAAAGTTGCAGAGGAAATAAAACTTCTTGAACCCTTTGGTGAAGGTAATCGTGAACCGCTTTTTGGTGCAAAGGAACTTACTGTGGTAAATTTAAGAAAGGTAGGTAGTAATCATCTTAAAATGTATTTGAGGCAAAACGGAAGTACAATTAATGCAATAGGATTTGAAATGGGTAAAGAAAATATTTTGGAAGGCTCCCTCATTGATGCTGCCTTTACTCCAATAATTAATGAGTGGGAAGGTAATAGAAGCTTACAACTTCAACTGAAGGCAGTAAGAAGGACGCAGAGATGAGATTTACAGTAACAGATTTGCTTGCCAAAAAAAGACAGGGCATTAAAATTACAATGCTTACCGCCTATGATTATCCCTTTGCTCACCTTGTTGACGAAGCTGGAATAGATATGATTCTTGTAGGAGATTCTTTATCCATGGTTATTCAGGGCAATGAAAACACTCTCCCCGTAACATTAGAGGAGATGATTTACCATACAAAGATTGTTGTAAAAACAACAAAAAGAACCATGGTTGTGGCTGATATGCCATTTATGTCCTATCAAGTAAGTATAGAAGAGGCTATAAGAAATGCAGGAAGACTTGTAAAAGAAGCAGGTGCCCATGCAGTAAAACTTGAAGGAGGAAGGGAATTCCTTAAGCAAATTAAAGGTATTATAGAAGCTGAAATCCCTGTCATAGGACATCTCGGACTTACACCTCAGGCAATTTTAAGGATGGGTGGATATAAACTTCAGGGTAAGATTCCTGAACAGGCAAAAAGAATAAAGGAAGATGCTTTAATGTTACAGGATGTAGGTGTAGTCGCCATTGTTCTTGAGGTAATTCCTTCAGACCTTGCAAAGGAAATTACAGAAAGTCTTGAAATTCCCACAATAGGAATTGGAGCAGGTTTCCATTGCGATGGACAGGTTTTGGTACTTCATGATTTACTTGGACTTTTTGAGAGATTCACTCCTAAGTTTGTGAAAAAATATGCTAATCTGAGAGAAGATATTCTTAAGGCGATAAGGCAATATAAAGAGGAAGTTGAAAAGGGAGAATTTCCTGACATAGAACATTCTTTTTAGAATTAAAATTAGAGGTTATTAAATGAAAAATAAAGTTTTAAGAAGCAAGATTCTTCGCTATAGTTCAGAATGACAAAAGGAATATAGGAGGAGGATGTGTTATCACCAGAAAAACAATTTGAAATTATTAAAAGAGGCACCGTTGAAATAATTCTTGAAGAGGACCTTAAAAAAAAGCTTAATAAATCGTACAAAGAGCAAAAACCCTTAAAAATAAAAGTTGGCTTTGATCCCACAGCACCTGATATTCATCTTGGTCATACTGTTTTACTTGAGAAGATGAGACAATTTCAGGAATTAGGACATGAGGTTATATTTTTAATTGGTGACTTTACAGGAATGATCGGAGATCCTTCAGGTAAAACAGAGACGAGAAAACCTCTTACAAGAGAGGAAGTTTTAAAAAATGCTGAGACTTACAAAGAGCAAGTTTTCAAGATACTTAATCCTGAAAAGACAGTTATACGGTTTAATAGTGAATGGTTCGGTTCTATGTCAGCCCTTGATATGTGCAGGCTTTCTGGCATGGAGACTGTGGCAAGAATGCTTGAAAGAGAAGATTTTAAAAAGAGGTTTACCGAAGGAAGACCGATTACAATACTTGAATTTCTTTATCCACTTCTTCAAGCCTATGACTCTGTTTATTTAGAGGCTGATATAGAACTTGGTGGAACAGACCAGAAGTTTAATCTTCTTATGGGAAGACAGTTGATGAAAATCTATGGTATGGAAGAGCAGATTGTTATTATGATGCCTCTTCTTGAAGGACTTGATGGTGTACAGAAGATGTCTAAGAGCCTTGGAAACTATATAGGAATAAACGAACCACCTGATGAGATGTTTGGTAAAGTCATGTCAATTAATGATGAATTAATGATAAAGTACTACGAATTATTAAGTCATATATCAGTAGAGGAGTTTAATGAGCTTAAAAAGGGAATAAAGGAAGGGAAAATCAATCCCAGAGATGCAAAAGAATCTCTTGCCTTTGAGATTGTAAGCAGATATCATGGTAAGGAGCATGCAGAAAGAGCAAGAGATAGATTTATCAAACTATTTAGGCAGAAAGATATACCCGATGATATACCAGCCTATGAGATAGAATATGAAGAAGGAGGAATATGGCTTCCTAAATTATTGAAAGAAAAGGGTATTACACAGAGTACGTCTGAAGCTATAAGATTGATAAAACAAAATGCAATAAGAATAAATAATGAATTAATCAAAGACCCCGATACTAAGCTTGAAAGAGATGAATATGTAATAAAGGTAGGAAAAAAGAAGTTTCTTAAAGTAATAATACATTAAAATGACTCTTTCAATTAAAAACTATCCAGCCATTGCAGTTGTTCTTAATGATGAAGATGTTTTTACTCTGGAGGAATCGGATATTTATGGTGCAGATATTGTTGAACTTAGAGTTGATATGTTTAGGGATATTGAAAATATTGGAGAGATATTTAAAAAGGCTAAAGAAAAGTTTAATCTGCCAATTTTAGCTACTGTTAGACATCCCTCAGAAGGAGGCAAGAGAGAGATAAAAGACAGAGTTAAAATTTATAGCGAAATAATGCACCTAATTGATTTTATTGATATAGAGATTTTTTCCGATGAGGCAGAGGAAATAATAAAATTAAGCAGTAGCCATGGAAAAACAATGATTGCCTCCTATCACAGATTTGATAAAACACCAACCTTTGAGGAACTTGACGAAATTTTTTTAAAGGGTAAAAGATTAGGGGCTAACATAGTAAAAATAGCAACTATGGTAAACAGCAGAGATGACCTTGAGACTTTATTACTTTTTACTCTGAAACATAAAAACGATAAAATTGTCACAATAGGAATGGGAGAAAAAGGTATTCCATCAAGAATAATAAATCCTGTCTTTGGTTCTTTGATAACCTATGCAAGTCTAAAAACAAAGTCTGCACCAGGACAACTTCTTTTAAGTGATATTATTAATATATTCAGGATTTTGGGTTTGAGATGATAGATGTTTCTTTGCTTCTTCGGAATAAAATTTTCTTGATTTAATTATATAAGAATAAAATGAAGCTGCCTTTGTAGGAGTTCTTTTGTATGTCTTAAAGTCAACCCTGTATAATCCAAATCTTGCATCAAGTCCATGAAGCCATTCATAATTGTCAATCAGTGACCAATAGAAGTATCCCCTAACATCAATTCCTTCTTTTATGGCATTTTCAATAACGTCAACGTGAGATTTAATATATTTAATTTTTTTATTGTCATCCTTTGTGGCAATACCATTTTCAGTTATGATTAGTGGTACATTAAGCTTAGAGGCATATCTAAGAACTTTTTTTAATCCCTTAGGATATATCTCCCAGCCCATGTCTGTAAGTCCATGTCCGTCTATGTCTCTGTGTCTAAATTCCACAAAAAGTTTTTTAAAGGGATTGAATCTCATATGAATTCTCGTATAATAGTTTATTCCAAAAAAATCAAGTTTTCCCTTTATTGGAACTTCTATTTCAATGGTTTTTCTTAGAGGAATAGGTAGTTTTATTTTACCATCCATAAAGCCTTCAATTACTGAGTGATTATAGAATCTTTTTGCGATTTTTGTTAAAACTTTATCAAAGGGATTCCATTTTATCCATGGAGCAAAAACAGCCATATTATGAGCTATGCTCACCATGGAATTTTTATTTTTTAGATGAATTAGATCATAAATACTGCCATGCGATATAAAAATATTTCTTAAAGCCTTAATTGCTAAATTTAAATCTCTATATCCAGGGGGGATACAACCTTCTAAATAGCCACCAAGAATTAAAAGATAGGGCTCATTAAAGGTTATCCAATAGTCAACTCCATTTATGTTTTCAATAAGTCTTTCAACATATTCTGTAAATTTTTCTATTGCCTTTCTTCTATGCCATGGATATTTGGTAATGAACCAGACAGGATGAGTGAAATGATGTATGGTGACCATAGGGGTTATGTTATTTTCATTAAGCAAATCAACAATTTTTTGATAATGTTTAACAACTTCTTTGTTCCAATAATTTTCAGACGGTTGAATTCTACTCCATTCAATGGAGAATCTATAGGCATTAACACCTAAATTTTTGATAAGTTTTATGTCTTCCTTATAAAGTTCATAATGATTGGTTATCTTTGGATTAAGATTAAATATACTATCCCATGTAGACCAATCTGCATAGGGTGAGCCTTCCAGTTGAAAAGCAGAGGTTGCCACACCCCATAGAAAATGGTTATGTCTAAATTTATATTGAGATTCAGAAAAAAATTGTCTTTTATTTTCCATTTTATCCATATATATAAAGATATTTTTCAGATTGTTGCAAAATGCTTTTTTTAATATTATTTATAATCCATAATTTTTCTAATTCTATAGGGAATATTGGTAAGTTGTAGTTATGTTTTCTATCCATATCTTCTATCCTTGAATATTACAGATTTTCCTTTAATTTTTGACAATCTCTTTGCTTCTGCCTTAACTTCTGAGGCTATTGATGCAAGATGGGCAAAGGACGTGATGTTTCTTTTCTCAGTGGATACAATAGCACAGGTTATCGAAAGAAGTCCAAATTTTTCCTCTTCTTCTTTTCGATTTTTTGATATATAATATCCCCTTAAAAAATCTTCATCATGAAATAGGGGTAATAGTTCTTCAAACTCTTTTACTATATTTTCACATAGTAATATTGACAGATCAGGTTGAGTTATCATAATAAAATCATCACCACCTATATGTCCTATAAATATCTCAGGGAACCTTTTGTTCATTTTCTTTAAGATATCTCCTAAAGAAGAAATTACGTAGTCTCCCTTTTCAAACCCGTAATAATCATTATAAGGCTTAAAATTATTTATATCTAAGTAGGAAACATCAAAAAATTGCTTTTCTCTAATTTTTCTCTCTATTTCTCTTTGAATAGCCCAGTTTCCAGGCAATCCAGTAAGTGGATTAGAATCTTTAGCTATTATTAAGGACTTCTGAGTTATTGTTTCAAGTAAGATATTTATTGGCACAATTCCATAATATTCACCATCTTTACAAATAATTATATCGTCATAGAGATATTTCATTTCTCTTTTCTGGATTATCATTGAAGCATCTTCAATTGTTGTTTTGTATTCAACAAGGAATGAAGGACTTTCCATAACTTCACATATGCATTTTCTGGCATTAAGATGTATCCCATACCCAAATCTTCCAAGCACTGTATGTTCTAAGAATCTATTTCGCTGTATTTGTCCCACAACAGTATTGCAATCTCTTTCTGTTATTGGAATTAGATTAAGCTTTTCATCTTTCATAAATCTTAGAAAAGCCTCAGTTATCAAGGTTTTTATGTTCAGAGGTTCAGTCCTCACTGCAATATCTCCTATTGATAGGTCTAATATTGAAAGATCGGAGGAAATTTTAGGTTTTTCTAACTCATTGATTACCATAATCTTGAAAGGAATTTCTTATAAATGCCGCAGGTTCTCCAAGATAGTATCCTTGAAGTAAATCTGCATTCTTCTCTAAGATTTTCTCTAATTGTAGGGATGTTTCGATACCCTCCGCCACCACCATAATACCAAATTCATTACATAGATTTATGACAAATTCGACAAAACACTTGGAGAAGTAGTTATCATTTAATGTTTGTATAAAATGTTTATCTATTTTTACAATATCTGGTTTAATGAGGCTTAAAAGCTTAGGTCCACCATAACCACTTCCAAAGTCATCTATGGCAATTCTGTATCCCCTTTCTTTGTAATAAGAAATTGTCTTAATAAATATTTCATAATTTTCAATTGCTGACTGTTCAGTTATTTCAAGAATTATCTTTTCCTTAGGAAAATTATATTTTTCAGCTAATCTGTCTGTGATTCCTATTTCGTGCTGAGGAGAAATAATAGTTTCAGGGCATATGTTAATAAAAAGATAATCCTTGAGATTCTGTTTTGAAGCTTCTCTTATAGCCTTTTCTCTACAGATCATATCAAGAAGAAATATGGAGTCATTTTTTTTTGCTTCAAGAAAAAGTTTTCCTATATTAATTTTTTTTGATACATGTCTGGCTAAGGACTCATAGCCATAAATTTTAAATTTTTTTGATTCAAATATTGGCTGAAAATGTACAGTAAGCTCTGAATAAAATATTTCTGAATATACTCGATATACTCTTTCTGATAAATTTTTATCCTTATGACTTTTAACCTGTAACAATTTTTCACCTCTTTTTTAGTCCTATTAATTAGTCCTGATAATAAGATTATTCCATAGTTTTGTTACAAAAAAATTAAAGAGGTGTTACAACCATGTTAAAAATTAGATAAAAATTTAACAGAAATTTAAAGAATTTTTAACGTTACTTTAACTTTAGGGAGCTATTATTTAATTAAAAATATGCTCTTATGTGACTTTCATATCCATACCAAATACTCAGACGGTTCAGTTGAACTAAAAAGAGTAATTGATATTTTCGGGCAAGCTGGTTTTGATGTTATAGCAATAACAGATCATGTAGTGAATGGAGATAGCATGATTGGAAAGCTTGCCTATAAGTTTAGATTAACTGTTACAGAAGATAATTTTAATTACTATATGGAAAACATAAGGTATGAAGCAGAAAGAGCTTGGAATAAATATGAAATGCTTGTGATACCCGGCGTTGAGATAAGCAAGAATTATATTTCTTCAGATAAATCAGCCCATATGCTTATTCTTGATATAAAAGAATTTATTCCAGCCTGTGAGTCCTATGAAACCATATTCCTTGAGGCAAAGAAACAGGATGCCATTGTAGTTGCCTGCCATCCACATAATATTAAAGGTGAACTTCGTAACACTCTCTATTTATGGAATAACAGAGAAAAATATGAGAAATACATAGATGCATGGGAGATAGCAAACAGGGATGATGTTTTCAGCGTTGTAAGTCTTAGAAAGTATCCTTACATCGCAAACAGCGATTTTCATAAGCCAGTGCATCTTTATTCATGGAAAACTCTTCTTAATTGTGAAAAAACTGTGTCTTCAGTAAAAAGCTGTATTAGAAACAACAGAGGAGTTGCAATAACACTTTTTAGGGGGTAAAAATGATTTTGTGGATAGTTTTATTTATCGCCTTTTTTAGCATTACCCTGTATGGTATTCAGGTTATAGCACTCAGAAAAAAGCTAAAGGAAGATTATAACTCAGAATTTCTACCACCTATATCAATAATTAAACCTCTCAAGGGACTTGATGATAATCTTTTTGACAATCTCGAGAGTTTCTGCAAACAAGATTATCCTGAATATGAAGTTATTCTGTCTCTACAGGATTATAATGACCCTGCTTATAGAGTAGCAGAAAAAATAAGGAATAGATATCCCAATTTAGTGAGAATCATAGTTGATAATTCAAGAAGAGCTCTCAATCCAAAGGTGAAAAATATGATATCTGCCTATAGAGCTTCCAAATATGAGTATTTTTTAATAAGCGACAGCAATGTCTTAGTTGATAAAGACTATCTAAGGAAGACAGTTTCTGCCATGAAACCTGATACAGGTCTTGTTACAAATCTAATCATGGGAGTTTCAGGTAAAAGCATAGGTGCTAAACTTGAAAACCTTCAACTTAACTCATTCATAATCCTAAGTGTATCTTTTCTTGACAAATTTCTTAAAATGCCATGTAGCATAGGTAAATCTATGCTTATGAGAAAGAGAGATTTTGAGGAAATAGGAGGTTTTAACTCAATAAGGGATGTTTTAGCAGAGGACTATATTATTGGAAAACTGATGCATGAAAGTGGGAAAAAGGTTGTTCTTAGTAATTATATAATAAAAAACGTCAATGAATATTGGTCTTTTAGGAAATTTCTTAACAGACATACAAGATGGGCAAAGATAAGATGGAAAATAGCTGGCATCAAATATTTTACAGAACCTTTGAGTAATCCTGTATTTTTGTCTTCATTTATACCACTATTAGATGGTTTCTCTCGCGTTTCCCTCTTAGTATTCCTTTTCATTGCTTCCATAAAAATTGCCTTTGACATTTATATTAATAGATTAATTAATAGCTCCACAGGAATTTCGACAATTTTAACGCCATTTAAAGATTTTATGACAGGCATCATATGGTTTGTTCCACTGATTAGCTGTAAAATCAATTGGAGAGATAATATTTATACAATTGGTAAGAACACTTTAATAGTTCCTCATAATGGTAACTCTACTGTGAGAGTCATTTTCGATAAACTAAAAACAGCCTTTACAAATTAGAAAAATGGAGGAGTCATGAAAAGAAGAGAATTTTTGAAGGCTTCCTTAGCAAGTTTTTTGACTGTTATGGCTTTTTCAGATGAGGTTTTTGCTAAGGTTATTTCGTCTTCAGGCAATAAAGCAAAAGGTATTATCTTTATCGTAGGCGATGGTTGGCCACTGGGAGTAATGAAAGCAATGAACGAATTCATGGAACGAAAATTTAGAGAACGAAGCAATCTTTCAACTCTAATTAAAAATTCTAATTCAAGAATTTTTTTACAAAATACTTCTTCCTTATCTTCTGTTGTTACTGATTCTGCTCCTGCATCGGTGGCTTGGGCAACGGGCTCAAAGACTATAAATAGGTCCTTGTCTATTTTGCCTAACGGTAAAAAATTGAAAACGATTTTTGAAATTGCAAAAGAAAAAGGGCTTTCTTGCGGATTTGTCACTACCACAAGAGTTACTCATGCAACACCAGCAGCTTGGTATAGCCACAATCCAAACAGAGATGATGAGGAAAATATCGCCCTTGAACTCCTTAATTCAAGGCTTGATGTTGCAATGGGAGGTGGTGATAGATATTTCAATCATAAAGATAGAAAAGATGGATTAGACCTCTACAGTAATTTCTCCTCAAATGGATACAGAGTGGTTAAAAACAGGGATGAATTAATAAATGTTATAGAAGATGAAAAACCTCTGCTTGGAGTTTTTAGTTCTTCCCATATTAGTTACTTTGTTGATAGAGTGAATGATGAAAAGTTAGGTAAGAAAGAACCTTCTTTACCAGAAATGACAGCGGTGGCATTGAAAAAATTATCAAGAAATAAGAAAGGTTTCATTCTTCAAATTGAAGCTGGCAGAATAGACCATGCCTGTCATGCAAATGATGCCTATGCAGCAATAATGGACTGTTATGAGTTGGATAAAACAATTGGGGTAGTTTTAGATTTTATTGAAAAAAATCCGGATGTTTTATTGATAGTAGCATCAGATCATGGAAATTCTGGATTCGGAATAAATGGTACAGGTCCTGAGTACAATGATGCTACAGAGGCTTTGATGAAATATAACAATAGGGCATCCTTTGAATATATGATTAAAAGGATGAAAAAACAGGATGTAAATGTTGTTAAAAATATCTTTGAAACCTACACACAGCACATTATTTCACAGAATGAGGCAGAAGAAATATTTATGAAATTGAATGGAAAGAAAAATGTTGTTATCGATGATATTTGGTATGAGCCAGAGGCTACGATGGGAAGAATTTTAAGAAAAAGCGTATATGATTATGAAGAAGAAAAACCGAAAATTCCGGCAAAGGAAAGAAGGGGAAACGTGGGTTTTACATCAACAAATCATACAGCAGAAGACCAATTAGCAATAGTTTACGGAAAAAAATTCTACGGTGCAAATTTAAAAAACCTTATAGACAATACTGATATATATTATTTAATGTGTGAATACTTAGGCATCCGATATATAAATCCAAAAATGACCAGACAAGATGCTATACAATTTGTCAAATCACTATCAAATGAGGAATGGCAGCGGCATCTTGAACTGCACATATCATAAAGTAGGGAGAAATGTAAATTGAGATTGGGGATATTTGGAGACATTCATGGTAACATGGAGGCTCTTAAAGTAGCCCATAAAGCAATAATTGATTCGGGAGTAGACAAAATTTTTCATCTTGGAGACCTCGGTGGATATGCCCCCCATGTGAATGAAGTTATAGATTTTTTAATGGAACACAGAATCGAAGGGGTTCAGGGTAACTATGACGAAGCAATAGCTCTATATAAAGAAAATTGTGGCTGTAAGTATGAGAATGAGTTTCAAGCACATATGATGCACCTTTCTTTTGAATGGACTAAAAATTATGCTACGAATAAGTCAAAGAATTATATGAAACTACTTCCTTTTAAGATAGATTTTGAAGCAGAAGATAAGAAAATAAGCCTATTTCATGCAACTCCTATAAAAAACAATTTATATTGGTATGAAGACAGATTAGAAAAATTTTTTCTTTTAATGGCTGAGAAATCAGGGGCAGATATAATGATTTACGGACATACACATATACCCTATTTTAAAAGGATAGATGACAAATACTTCATTAATGCCGGAAGTGTTGGAAAGCCCAAGGATGGAGATCCAAGAGCTTGTGTATGCATTATCGATATTTATAAATCAAAAGTTGAGGTGCAGTTTATAAGAAAAGAATATGATTTACAAAGGATGGTTAGGGCAATTATTGATAGTGGACTGCCCTATTATTTTGCTGAAAAACTTTCCTTAGCAAGATAGGAGGAAATATGGAGAAAGGTAAAATGTTATTAATTGATGATAATGAAAATGACCTCAATATTACAAGGGAACTTCTTAAAAAAGTAGGGTATAGAGTTATTGAAAATCATGGTTGGTATGGTGTAAATAAAAGGATTAGAAGATATATTCCAGATATGGTTTTGTTTGATGTTAATCTGCCAGGACTATCAGGTGATAGTCTATTTAAAATTTTTAAGGACGAGGTATCAACACTTAAAGTGCAGGTATTATATTATTCCTCTCTTGATAATATTCATCTAAACAATTTGATTTTACAGGAAAATTTAACTGATTTCGTAGAAAAGGGTGATATTTTTCAGCTTTATAGAAAAATAGCCTCATACTTGAGAAAAAAGGTAACTTAGTAGGAGCTCCACCCCCTCCCACAAAATAGAGCCTCGATTTTTTTGTTAAATCGAGGCTCTAATCATTACAGTTTTCATAATTACTTTATATATGTTTTCCAGTAATTTATTACTTTATCTTTAACAGATTTTGGTAAAGGAACATAGTCAAGTTTTTTGGCTGTAGCATCTCCATTTTGAAATGCCCATTCAAAGAATTTTATGACAGCCTTGTTTATATCGTTTTTTTCCCTTGCAAGAAGAATATAAGTAGCACCGGTAATAGGCCATGCCTTTTTACCGGGTGCATTTGTCATCCATGCATAGAAGTGAGTTTTTGCATCAAGATTTGCTGAAGATGCAGCCTCAGCAAAGCTTTCAAAGTCCGCTGCCACAATCTGCCCTGCAGGATTTTTAAGTTTTGCAACAGCCAGTTTATTCTGTTTTGCATAGGCAAATTCAACATATCCAATGGAGTTTGGCGTTCTCTTCACATAGTTTGCCACTCCTTCGTTACCTTTACCTCCAATTCCAGTTCTCCATTTTACAGATGTTCCATATCCCACATTGTCAGCCCACTTTTTACATGCACCACTTAGATAGTGCGTGAAAATAGCGGTTGTTCCCGAACCATCGGAACGATAAATGACTGTTATGGGTTTTGAGGGTAACTTTAGATTAGGATTTAGTGCTTTAATTTTAGGGTCATCCCAGTTCTTTATCTCACCAAGAAATATCTCGCAAATTGTTGTTCCGTCAAGAACTAAATTGCCAGAGGTTATACCCTGGATATTTACAACTGGAACAACCCCACCAATAACAGCAGGAAATTGCAAAAGTTTTGAATTTTCTATTTCTTCAGGCTTAAGTGCCATATCAGAGGCGCCAAAATGAACTGTTCTCTCTGTAATCTGTCTTATTCCACCCCCTGAGCCAATGGATTGATAGTTAACCTTAATTCCTGTGGCTTTGTTATAATCAGCTGCCCAGCTTGAATAAAGAGGATAGGGAAAGGTTGCACCAGCTCCATTAATCATGTCAGTAGAGTAAGAATGGGCGAAATTTAACAAAATAAACACTAAAGAGATTAAAATTATCCATTTTTTATTCATAAAAATCCTCCTTAAGTAATTGATTTTTCATATTTTATCATACTCCAATTCTTTTGTAACAGAAATTTAACATTTCCGTAAAATTACTGTAACATTGAACCTCTATACTAAAGTTATAAAAATATCAAAATCAAAAAGGAGGAAATTTATGAGAAGTTTAAGACGTTTATTCTTAAGTAGCTTTATCTTGTCTGTCTTAGCCTTGTTCATCTCTTCTGCCACAGTCAATGCTCAACCTATTATTAAGATTGATGGCTCTTCAACTGTTTTTCCAATTACAGAGGGTGTGGCTGAGGATTTCCAGAAAGCAAAGAAAGGTGCAGTAAAGATAACAGTTGGTATTTCAGGGACTGGTGGTGGATTTAAGAGATTTTGTAGAGGTGAGACAGACATTTCCAATGCTTCAAGGCCTATTATGAAAAAAGAGATTGAAGCATGTAAAGAGGCAGGAATTAGATATATAGAGCTCCCAATTGCTTATGACGCTCTTTCTGTTTTTGTTAATGTTAAAAACAAATGGATAAAGGATGACTGTATTACTATTGAACAACTTAAAAAAATGTGGGAACCTGATGCACAGGGTAAAATATCAAAATGGAATCAGGTTGACCCAAGTTGGCCAGACAGAAACTTAAGACTTGCAGGTCCTGGCGCAGACTCAGGGACCTTTGATTACTTTACTGAGGCTGTCGTAGGTAAAGCAAAGGCAAGCAGGGGTGATTATGTGGCAAGTGAAGATGATAATGTAATTATGAACGCAGTTATTAAGGAGGAAGGTGGACTCGGTTATGTAGGGTTAGCCTATGTTCTTGAGAATAAAGGAAAAGTAAAACCTCTTTCAGTTAAAAATCCTAAGACCGGAAAATGTGTTTTCCCAAGTGATAAGACAGTTATGGATGGATCCTATCAGCCACTTTCAAGGCCTCTCTTTATCTATATAAATGAAAAGGCTGCAAAGGAAAGACCAGAGGTTAGAGAGTTTGTAGATTTTTATCTCAAAAATGCAGCCAAAATATCAAAACAAGTAGGATATATACCTCTTCCAGCAAAAGCTTATGATCTGGCAACTGACAGATTCAAGAAGATGCATGTTGGAACAGTTTTTGGTGGTGAACCACAGGTTGGATTAACAGTTGAAGAGCTACTAAAGAGAGAGGCGAAATACTAAGGGAGAGATATTTTGTTAACTTTCATAACACGAAAAAAAATCTTAGATAGATTTATGCTGGCGGTGTTTTTCACCGCCGGCTTTATTACTATATTTATCACTGTTGGCATAGTTTATGTTTTACTGGCGGACTCAATTAAGTTTTTTCAGGAAGTATCAATTAAAGAATTTCTTACAGAAAAGGAGTGGACACCAGTTTTTGCCACTAAAAAATTCGGAATCTGGCCCCTAATATCAGGTACCTTTCTAATTGCTGCAATTGCTATGGTAGTGTCAATTCCTCTTGGAATTTTAATTGCCATATATCTTAGCGAATATGCTTCTGTGAGGGTAAAGGAAATAGCAAAACCAATAATTGAGTTTATGGAGGCTATCCCAACGGTTGTATATGGTTATTTTACTCTTCTATTTGTGACACCCATTCTTCAGTCTATAGTTCCAGATTTAGAAGCCTTTAACTCTCTCGCACCAGGGATTGTTCTTGGATTTATGATTCTTCCCTATACAGCTTCTATGGCAGAAGATTCAATGAAAGGAGTTCCTCAAAGAATAAGGGAAGCCTCATACGCACTTGGAGCAACCAAATTGAGAACTGCAGTAACAATCGTAATTCCAGCTGCTATTTCAGGAATTGTGGCAGGTTTTATACTTGGAGCATCAAGAGCAATTGGAGAGACTATGGTAGTTGCCATAGCAGCAGGAATGTATCCTAATTTAACCTTAGACCCAAGAGAACCCATTCAAACAATGACTGGTTATATAGTTCAAGTTGCTTTAGGAGATTTACCCTATGGTTCTATTGAGTATCTGTCAATATTTGCAGTTGGATTAGCTCTGTTTATAATCGCTTTTATTTTTAACTCAATTGCCCTTTGGCTTAGATCAAGAATAAGAGAGGCTTATTAAACAATATGAACAAAAAAGATAAGATTTCTGATTCAAAGGCTGATATAATATATCCTATATTTGGTTTCATTGGATTTTTTTTAGTTATTTCATTTCTTGTTACTCTTATTATTGACATACTTATAGATGGCTATGAAAAACTTGTTGATCCTTCCTTTTATGTTTCATATCCATCAAGATTTCCTGATAAAGCTGGTATACTTTCAGGATGGGTTGGAACAATGCTTGTAATGGCAGGTGCGATATTTTGGTCATTATTAATAGGAATTCCAGCTGGTATATATCTTGAAGAATATGCAACTAAAAGAGGCATTATAGGCAAAATTGAGCATATAATTGAACTTAACATAAATAATCTTGCTGCAGTTCCTGCAATTATATATGGACTTTTAGCATTAGGTATATTTGTATACAGGTTTAAATTGGGAGAGAGTATTCTAACTGCAGGACTAACCTTAGCAATTCTTATGCTACCTGTAATCGTGGTAAATACGAGAGAGGCAATAAGAAGAATTCCCCGTGATATAAGAGAAGGGGCTTATGCAGTAGGTGCTACAAAATGGGATACTGTGAGAGACCACATATTACCCTATTCCTTAGGAGGCATTCTTACTGGACTTATAATTGCCGCCTCCCGTGCAATAGGTGAAACAGCTCCTCTTGTAACAATAGGTGCCTTAACATTTATTGCCTTTTTGCCACCATCACCTTTTGTTTCAGAGTTTCCTTTTTTATCACCAGAAAAGGCATGGGAGTTATTTATGTCACCTTTTACAGTTTTACCAATACAGATTTTTAACTGGGTTTCAAGGCCTCAGGCTGCCTTTCAGATAAATGCTGCAGCTGCAGGTTTTGTATTATTAATTTTAACAGTATTAATGAACGCTTTAGCTTACTACTTTAGGCAGAAAGTGAGGAGAAAATATATATGGTAATGGTTAATACTATAATTGATAGCATTAAATCTCTATTTTTAGGAGCAACAGATAGGTCTATGGAAGAGATTAAGGCTAAGACAAAGGATAACTTTAAGAGAGAGGGTGATGTCAAACTTGAAGTAAAAGAGCTAAATTTTTATTATGGTGAATTTAAAGCTTTGAAAAATATAAATTTAAAAATTCCTACAAAAAAAATTACAGCACTAATAGGTCCCAGTGGCTGCGGAAAGACCACACTGCTAAGATGTTTTAACAGAATGCATGACCTATATCCTGGTTCAAAGTATGAGGGCTCCATAATTTTTCATCCTGATGGAATAAATATAGCAAGTCCACATATAGACCTACTTGATTTAAGGCGTAGAGTGGGAATGGTATTTCAAAGACCCAATCCTTTCCCTAAATCAATATTTGAAAATGTGGCTTATGGATTAAGGGTAAACGGAGTAAGGGATAAAAAATTAATTAAGGAAAGAGTTGAATGGGCACTTCAGTCTGCAGCACTTTGGGATGAAGTTAAGGATAGACTTGATGCAAATGCTTACTCTCTTTCAGGTGGGCAACAGCAGAGACTTTGCATTGCAAGAGCCATAGCAATTGAGCCAGATATAGTCTTATTTGATGAACCAACCAGTGCCCTTGATCCCATATCAACCTCAAAGATTGAAGAGTTAATAATGACTCTTAAGGAAAAACTTACAATAATCATTGTAACCCACAATATGCAGCAGGCAGCAAGAGTGTCAGATTATACAGGTTTCATGTATTTAGGAGAACTAATTGAATTTGATAAAACACAAAAAATATTCACCATACCTTCGCAAAAATTAACAGAAGATTATATAACAGGTAGATTTGGATAAAAATGATTCACTTCTTTTGTCCTTCTTGCTGGAGAGGAATATCAGAAAATATAGTTATCTGTCCCTATTGTAATTATGATTTAAAAGATTTTAATGCTTTATCTTATGATGATAAGTTAATACTATCATTAAAACATCCTGTTAAGGAAATAAGAAGACTCATAATTTTTATTATAGGCTTGAAAAAGTTAAAAAAGGCGTTGATAGAGCTGGAAAGAATGATTGACTATGAGGAAGATCCAATTATATTAATGGAAATAGTAAAAACATTACGGCAAATCAATGATAAAGGCTCAAGAGCAATTTTAGATAAAATGCGATCTCACAGATTTTCAATAATATCTCAATATATTGAACAAATAGAATATCCTCAAATTAAAGAATTTTATGGCAAGACAATAAATTTTAATAACAAATAAGCTTGTTAATGAAAATCTCTAAGCTGTATAATAAGCTAATGAACGATTAGGAGGAAGGAATGGGTATTTTAGATGATGAATTGAGAAAATTAAAGGAAAGAATTTTAATACTTGGCTGTCTTGTAGAGGAAGGAATAAGAAAAGCAGTCAAAGCATTAATAGAAAGAGACAATGAGCTTGCTAAACAAGTTGTCTCAAGAGACAGTATTATAAATGGGCTTGAAGTGGATATAAATGAAGAATGTATAAGACTTATTGCACTTAGACAGCCTATGGCAAAGGATTTAAGATTTATCACCACAGCAATGAAGATAAGCACAGACCTTGAGAGAATGGGTGATTTTGCAGTAAATATTGCAGAAAGAGCAATGGAACTCAATCAAGAACCCTTCCTTAAGCCTTTCGTAAATATTCCAAAAATGGCTGAAATCACAGAGAGCATGGTAGAAGATGCTATTAATGCCTTTGTAAAAGAAGATGTGGATTTATGTTATGAGGTAATTAAGAGAGATGATCAGGTAGATGAATTATTAGAGAACAATCATAATGAACTATTCGGACTTATGGTAAAAAATCCCGAGATTATCCCACTTGCCATTAAAAGAATGTTTATTGCTAAATATCTTGAAAGAATATCTGATCATGCAACAAACATAGCAGAGATGGTTATTTATATGGTTGAAGGAAAGATGCTAAGAGGAACCTTTGTAACTGAGGAAGTTCAAAAACTTTGTTTAGAAGATTTTATGTCAAGGCAAAAATAAATTTATTTCGTAAGTACCTATGCTTAACTTTTCAGCCAGCCCTTCTTTCCAAAGAAGCTCTGTTATTTTAAGTTTTTCATCTTTCGGAATTATTATTGTTAGTTTATTACCTTGATTTATTAAAGTTTTCCATTTTTCAATTCTTTCAGTTTTAATTTCTTTTTCGGTAATTATGTCAATATAGCCAATTACCATACCATAACTTAATATTTTCAAATCAGGTGGTGGTTCTTTTACATTTTCTATTTCTTGTTGAAGCTTACTGAGTTTTTGTTTGAGATTATAGATAAGGAACTCTTTTAGATGCTCTTCCATGCTCATTTTTTCTTCCTCAATTTTGTAATGTCTATGATTTTTTCTTTTTCATCCTTCTGTTTTTTGGTTTGTCTGTCATTCTGAGCTAAATGCGAAGAGTCTCTTTCTTTTTGTATTTTAGTCTTAAAAATTGGCACCGTAAGTTGCATTCTTAAATCTGGTGAAAAAACTCCGGCAATTGCGCTTATGGGAATATAACATTTTTCAGCTGCATTTCCAAAAACAAGAGTTGCAGTAATAGCATTCTCGTCCAAGTTAAATTTCATTCTTTTATTGAAAACAAGCACTAAACCTCTTTCTTTTTCTTCTGGAAGAAAACCTCTTTTACCTATCACTACACTTTCATCATAGTCTACAATAATAAACACTCTACCAACAAGCTCAAGAATCTCGAAAAAAGTATGTTTTTTGAGGGCATTTAATCTTTTCACTACTTCTTCTGATATGCCTATCATTTTTTACTCCTGTAGATAAATAATCCTAATCCACCAATTATCATAATGCTACACAGAACCTGTCCCATCGTAAATATACCTAATATATAGCCAATTTGAGGATCAGGTTCACGGAAAAATTCCACAAAAAAACGAAAAGCTCCATAAAGGATTAAAAAGAGAGACGAGACAAGTCCTGATTTGCTGAATTTATCTTTCAAAAACCACAAAATAACAAATAAAACAACACCCTCCAGTGCTGCCTCATAGAGTTGGCTTGGATGTCTTGGGAGAGGACCTCCATCTGGAAAAACCATAGCCCAGGGCACATTGGTAACTCTTCCGTAAAGCTCACCATTAATGAAATTGCCAATTCTTCCAAGTCCAAGTCCAATTGGTGCTGTAAGAACAAGCATGTCTGTTAGAGTAAAGAAGTCAAACTTTTTTTTATTGGTGAAAAACCATGCCGATAAAATAACTCCAATAAGTCCACCATGAAAGGACATGCCACCGTGCCAAATGGCAAAAATTTCAAGAGGATGTTGAAGATAATAGGGTAGGCTATAAAACACTACGTATCCAAGTCTTGCACCGACAAGAAGCCCTAAGATTAAATAGAAATAGAGATTTTCAAGAAAGTCTTTCTCAACCCTTAATCCTCTTCTTTTTATCTCCCTTCTTACAATCAAATAGGAACAGATAAATCCAATAAGATACATTAAACCATACCAACGAATCGAAAGAGGGCCTATTTTGACGATTTCAGGACTTATGTTAGGATAAGGAAGCATCAGAGCGCCTTTCAAATTTAAACATATTTTATTTTAGCATAATGTTATTTATGATATAATTGAAAAAATGAAATTTTGGCAAAAGTTTGAAGATTTTATTCTTTTTTTCATAATACTTGCCATTATTTCATTGAGTGTTATTTATAATTACCTTCTTTTTCATACCTTAGCAGAGCTTTATAGTATTATAATCGGAATAGTCATTTTTGTTTTTACCTTTAACCTTAAGGATA
>JAOAGB010000058.1 GCA_026415995.1 Thermodesulfovibrio sp.
TTTACACTCAAGATAATTCTTTAATATAAAACAATTTACATACCCATCTATATTGTCTACTTGTCCTTCTTTTTTGTAGAAAAGTATATTTTCCAATTCATAGTCTGAAAAGAAAATGTCGGGTTTTTCAATTTTGGACAAGATTAAGGACTCATTATCGGCTCCCTTTTTCACAACGAGATCAAGTGGAACCGGGAAAAATAAAGTGTTTTCTTTCTCGCATAAGATCGGTCCGAAAAGTTGCAAACTGCCCTTTTTAACTTCATCTCCTTTTCTACTTCCAATGTCCTCATAATTGAAGTTTTTTAAATTCCCTCCCCTATGAAATAGCAAAAATGTTCTTAAAGCTCCATATATAGTAGAAGGATATGGTGGAAAGATTACATCACTCCAAGTTTCAGAGCCCATAGTGAAGGGCCTTCCAGTGCGGAAGAATAAAGTATCATTTGGAAATATTTTAATCCAGATTTCATTCATATTTTCACTCCTCCGACTTGAGTATGAATGTTAAAATTATGCAAAAGTTTATAAAGTTATCCAGATTTCCACCCGTATCCGAAAATAATTTTTTCATTTTATCAGACACATCATTTATAAATTCTTTTCTTTTCTCTTTTTCTACTTTTCTACCCTTTGGTTGGTTGAAGGATCTATCAAGAAGTCTTGACAATTCAGAGTTAAATATCCCTTCCGCTGCAAAAAATATTCCGTTGTTTTTTAAATTTGAGAGACTTTCATTTATTTTTTTAATGAAACCTTTTGCGATATATCCGCTTTCGTTCTCTTCGTCAAAAGCACGAACGATCTCTTTTAGTATATTAATTGTATCTTCTATAGAGCCATCTCTGTCATAATTCCACTTTGCTACTGCAATTCTTTCTTCTCCAGATCGTCTCATAAGACAGATAGCAAAGCTATCTTTTCCATTTTCTTTTGCCATCTTTCCCATTTCAAAAACTTTTCTAATAACAATCTGAAGCGGTGTTTTATAGTGAGCAATTACTATGCCCATAGATGCGGTCGCATTTGGTCCCATCGTTAAAAGATATCTTCCATCTTTTTCCACAAAGCCTGTTTTGTTGTCTAAGTCAACTTCAATTTTACCATCTGAATTTATCTTTACATTTCCTGAAAAAGCCCATCTTAATTTGTGTATAACATCAAGAAGATCCTTTAGATTAATAAAAGCAAGCATATCATCTCCGCCTGCATACACAAGCTTTCCAAGGTGTTCCTCTTCAATGATCTTTCTTACAAATTCTAAAGCATAGTTTCTCAGAGCAGTGGAAATAGAGGCATGAATTGCAGGGGTAAGGAGTTTTTTAGGTCTTATATTTTCTATTGCATTTGCAAAATTTTTATAATTTTCTTTATATTCATCTTTTTCTAGTTCACGGTTTTCTAGTGTTTTCCAGACATCAGATGCATACGCATGTTGAATATCTGGTAATAGTTCTCCAGCAAGCCATTTTCCCATATTATCACCATCAAGATAAATAAGAGCGTAATAAGGATTTGGTTTTCCAACTTTGTCTGTTATTTTTTTCAGTAAGTCCTTTAGTTCTTTTATTTTGCTTGGTTCAATGGAAGTACCAAGTTCGTCCCTGATATATTTTTCTGTCAAATTTTCTTCATAAAACCATGTGCCCCCAAGATTTTCCAGATTTCCTAAATCATTTTTTATTTTGTCTAATGGTCGGACAAATTGATTTCCTAACAAACTTTTAAACTTTTCCAAATACTCTTGATATTCATTTTTTGCGTTAAGCAACATTTTTTCCTTAAAATCCGCACAAGCAATTTCATCTGTTGATGGGAATGTTAAATTCTCAAAAACAT
>JAOAGB010000028.1 GCA_026415995.1 Thermodesulfovibrio sp.
GTTAATAGTTAAAATGTCCAAGCTTAATGACGAAATCGTTAATTTGACAAGAAAACTTGAAAAAAAGAATGCACAACTTAAAGAAGCTATAACTACTGTAAAACGCATTATGAATACAGACCACTTAACAGGTATTTTGAATAGAAGAGGTTTTGAATCAATGCTTAAAAGAGAGATATCCTTTGCCTTAAGGCATAAACTTCCGCTTTCAGTGGTTATGATTGATATAGACCATTTTAAAAAAATTAATGATACCTATGGACATGAAACGGGTGATAAAGTTTTAAAAATTTTTGCAAAAACATTAGAAAAATCCATTAGACATGAGGATATACTTGGACGATTTGGTGGTGAGGAATTCGTTATTGCTCTTCCCAATACAAAAATAGAACAAGCCTTAAATGCAGCGGAAAGAATAAGACAAAAAGTAGAAAAAATCAAAATCAAGGCGATTAATGGTAATATAACAGCAAGTTTTGGAATAACAGAGTTGCTTTTAATAGATGATGAAGTGAGTATTTTAAAGAGAGCTGATGAAGCACTATATGAGGCGAAAAGAGGTGGAAGGAACCGTTGTGAAATAAAATAGAAATTGATATAATTTAAAAATGAATGAAACAGACGCAAAAAATTTTAATTTAGTCTGTATTCTAATTTTATCTTTATTTATCTTAATTACTTCTTTTGTCTACCTTGACATATTTCAGCAGGCGGTTTTAGCCTATAGTCTACTATTTTGTTGCTATCTATTAACAAAAATAAAAAAACAAGATGACTTTTTAAGGTTTTTAATCTTATCCATAGGGCTCTATCTTACCTTAAGGTATTGGATTTTTAGAACTTTGCATACCATAAGCTATACAGGCTTTTTTGATAGCCTTGCCATGTTATCCCTCTATATAGCAGAAACCTATGCTATAGCCATTTACATTTTAGGAATATTCGTTAATATTAATCCTATAAAAAGACAACCCCCTACCTTTCCAGAGGATAAACATTATCTTCCCGCTGTGGATATATTTATTCCCACCTATAATGAACCTATAGATATAATAAGAGTTACAGCCATAGCATGTAAAAAAATCAGATATCCTGAAGATAAAATAAACATTTATATTCTTGATGATGGTGGAACTCAACAGAAAAGAAATGATCCAGACCCTGAAAAAAGAAAGGAGGCTTGGAAGAGATATGAAGAATTAAAAAATCTTGCTAAAGAATTAGAGATAAACTACATTACAAGGCAAAAAAATGAGCACGCAAAGGCTGGTAATCTAAATCATGCTTTATGGCTCACCTCAGAGGGTTATCATGATTTAGACACCAAGGGTTCTGAATGGTTTTGCTATGGCAAACCGCCATCTAAGGGAGGAGAATTAATCTTAGTTTTAGATTGTGACCATGTTCCCACCTCTGATTTTTTAGAAAAAACCGTTGGCTTTTTCCTTAAAGATGAAAAACTATTTTTGGTGCAAACACCTCATTTTTTTATCAATCCTACGCCTATTGAGAGAAATCTTGGCACTTATATAGAATCACCTGGTGAAAATGAGATGTTTTATGGTGAAATTCATCAGGGACTTGATTTTTGGAACTCATCCTTTTTCTGTGGTTCAGGAGCAATTTTAAGAAGAAAGTATCTTCAGGAGGCAGGAGGTTTTTCAGGAAAGACCATTACCGAAGATGCAGAAACTTCTTTAACCTTACATGGTATGGGATACAATAGCGTATATCTGAGAAAGCCAATGATATGCGGACTGTCTCCCGAAACATTTGATGATTTCATCACGCAAAGAAGTAGATGGACTCAGGGCATGATTCAGATTTTAATGTTAAAGAATCCATTTAAACAAAGGGGACTTAAGTGGTATCAAAAGCTTTGTTATACAAATAACTGTGTTTTCTGGTTTTTTGGGCTCGCCCGAGTTATTTTTATATTTGCTCCACTTCTTTATCTGCTTTTTAGTCTTAGAGTTTATAATGTATCTATTGAACAGATTTTATCTTATGCATTACCTCATTTAATAGGCTCTTTGAGTATCTCTAATTATTTATATGGCAAAGTAAGGCATCCTTTTTTCTCTGAGGTTTTTGAGACTGCTCAGAGTTTTTTTCTTCTTTTCCCCACTATTGGTGCAATATTAAATCCTCGTGCTCCTACATTTAAAGTTACACCTAAGGGAACAAGCCTGGAAAAAAATGTTATAAACGTTAGAGTAGTCATTTTTTATGTGCTTTTGATTTTATGTATACTTGGAGTTATTGCAGGTATAAATAAATGGATTTATTCACCCCTTGAAAGAGGAGCTGTAGCAGTTTGTATTGCCTGGAATATTTTTAATATATCAATGATAATAGCCTGTATAGGTGCTCTTTATGAACTAAGACAAATCAGAAGGTATCATAGAATTATTACTGAGGAGGACGCTCTAATAATTATTCCCAATACTCTGAGAAGTTTAAGGGCAAAAATAGTAGATATATCCTTAGGAGGCATGGCTCTTACCTTTAAGGATAATTTATTTATACCATTTTTGAATAGCAAACTTGAAATAGTCACATGGAATAGTTTTGGTGAAGAGTTTAGATTTTTAACAACTGTAAAAAGGGTTGTTAAAGATAGAGATTCATTAACGGTAGGATGCCGATTTGAAGGTGAAGAGGAAAGTAAAATTATAAAATTTGTCTATGGTGACAGTGGCAGATGGGAAAAATTCTGGGAAAGGAGAGAAAAAGCAAAGGGTATTGTTTCAGGTTTCATATATCTTATTAAAACAGGCTTTATAGCTTTAGGACGAAATATAAAGGCTCTGACAATTTTTGTATTTTATGAAATAAAAAAATATAAAAATCTGGGGGTTTTATGGAAAGAATACAACACTTCAAAGTAATTCTTGTTTTTGTCCTTTTAGGAATTTTTCTCCTCTGCCCAGAAATGTCTCTATGTCAGGACAGTTTAAAGTTTAGCATTCCCTTTTCCAAGGTGGCACCTGTAAATACTACTACTCTTACAGGCGCGTCAAATTACATAAAGGTAAAAGTGCCTATTCCTGAAAGATGGCAGATGAAAAAGGCTGTGCTTAATTTTTCCTATGTAAATTCAACAGCTTTGCTTCAAAACAGATCAAGGCTTGTGGTTTGGTTAAATGATCATCCTGTTGCCCAGATAACTCTCAATCCACAACTGCCGCAGGGTAAAGTTTCTGTCAATCTTCCAGTAAACTTGCTAAAGACTGGTTATAATGACCTAAACTTTACCGTTGCTCATCATTATACTCTTGAGTGCGAAGACCCTTCTTCCCCTGAGTTATGGACAACTATTGAATTTGATAGGGCCTCTTTTGATTTTGAAATATCCCTAAGGAAAGTTCCTGAAAATTTATCGGCAATAGCAAATTTTCTTTTTGACTCAAGAATGTTTAAAGAAAGCGAGATTAACATAGTTATCCCTGATAAAAAAGAGGAAACAGTTGAGTTAGCAACTGTTGTTGCTTCTTCTATAGCATTGAGATTTGAATATAGACCTGTAAAATTTTATATTTCCGATACCATAAAAAAGGGAATGGACAATATTATTTTGGGTAATAGCGAATTTATTAAAACCTTAACGGGTGATTTAATTCAAGAAAAAGGTGCTATTTTGAAAATAAAAGCTTTCACTGAAGATCCATATCATGCTGTTTTGATACTAAAGGGAGATGGGCTCGAGGACTTAAAAAAGTCTGTCTATACATTCGCTTCTTTAAACTTTCCCTTTCCAAAGGTACAGTTTCTTAATGTTGACACTGTTAAGATCATTCCTCAGATACCAAAATCTGGTAAAGGAATGTTGTTTCCTGGATATGAATATTCCTTTAAAGATGTAGGATTTTTCAATACAAATTTTAAAGGAATTGGTGCAAAATCCGTATCAATGGATTTTAAGTTACCCTCCGACGCTTTTCTTAAGCCTAATTCATTTCTATCTCTTAAACTTAATTTTAGCTATGGAAGTGGAATGAGAAAGGACAGTACTCTTAATATACAGGTTAATGGTAAGTTTGTGGCATCAATACATCTTGATAATGTAAAGGGTGGCTATATAAAAAATTATCTCATAGACATACCTTTAAGTCTTTTCAAGCCAGGATATAATTTGATAACATTTACCGCTGTTTTATCCCCACTTATAACAGGTTATTGTGAGTTTGTGCAGACTGATAATTTACAGCTTACTATCTTTGAAGATTCCAAGATATCAGTACCTTCAGTTCCTTTTTGGACAGCCTTGCCAAATTTAAATTTACTGTTCACGGATGGATTTCCTTTTTCAAGACCTGTAGATTTTGGAGATTCTGCAATTCTAATTACTGACAATAGCACGGAAGCCATTTCATCAGCAGTAAATATGGCAGCTCTTTTATCACAGAAAGCTGGTTATGTTCCATTTAAAATTAAGATATCCTATGAAAAAGAAAAATTAAAGGACAAAAATGTCATAGCAGTTGGTGTGCTTTCAAAAATTCCTGATGAATATTTAAAGGCTGGAAATATTAAATTGCAAGGTAATGGCAGCTTTGTATATCATCTTGTAAAACATTTTGAAAAAGACCAAACAACTTTAAATACAAAGCTTCGTTCAATAATTGAAAACATTCTCCCCATATTTAAATCTAAATATCAATCGGTCTATAGTAGCTCTCAGATTAATTTCTCAGGCAAGGAAGAAGGTCAGTGGCTTGTTCTTTCTCAGTTTGAATCACCACATGAAAGTAGAAAAACTGTTGTGGTTATAGCTTCTACAGAATTGGAATCACTTTTAAAAGGTATCTATGCTCTTTGGGAACCTACGGTAAGTGGAAAATCGGGAGGTTCTCTTACAGTTTTTGACATACAGTCTCCTGAGGAGACAATCGCCTCATATTACTCAGAAAAAGTTTATTATGTGGGTAAAATGGGCTTTTTCAGTGGTATAAATGCTTGGATTTATGCTCATCCTGTGCTTTTTACCATTATTATGTTAATAGTTATATTGGTTTTAGCTTATTTTATTCTTAAAGTTTTAAAGAATTTTAAAAGGAAAAGACTAAGTGAGAAGTAGTCTAATAATAGTTTTTATGGTTCTTTTTACATTTGAAATGAGCTTTGGAGACATTCTTGACAGATGGGCTAATTATAAAAAAACTTTCCTATCTGAAGACGGCAGAATTATTGATTTCCAAAACAACTCTATTACTCATTCTGAAGGACAGGGATACGGCATGCTATTAAGCCTTCTTTTTGACGATAAACAGACCTTTGACAAAATTTGGAGTTGGACAAAAAACAATCTTATGGTAAGGAAGATGGATAAACTTTTTGCCTGGAGTTGGGGTCTTCATCCATCTGGTAAATGGCGAGTCTTAGATTATAACAATGCTACTGATGGAGATACTCTTATTGCCTATTCATTATGCCTTGCAGGTGAAAAATGGAAAATAGATGGCTACATCAATGAAGCAAGAAATATTATAAGTGATTTAAGAGAACTTTTGATTATTAAAAGAGATGATTCCCATTTTCTATTACCTGGATACTATGGATTTTACAAAGAAGATTCTTTAATCATAAATCCCTCTTACTATATACTGCCTGCATATAAAGTTTTTGCTAAATATGATGATAGAAGCTTTTGGGGAAAATTCTATTCCGATAGCATAAGACTTCTAAAAAATTTGAATTTTGGACCCTATAAATTACCCTCTGACTGGATTGTCTTAAAAGACAAAAATATTTACATTTTTTCTGAAAAAAAAGATACCTTCGGAATTGAAGCCATAAGAATACCTATTTATGCCATCATGGCTAAAGAATTCGAATTAATAGAAAAATTCAGAGATTTTATAGGCTTAGTAGAAAGAATCGGATATGTGCCTGAAGACATTGATCTAAAAGAAAATCGCCTATCCTATAAAGAAGGAATGGCTATGCATTACATAATAGTTTCAAGTTTGGCAAAACATTTTGAGAAAAGACAGTTAAGTGAAATTTTAAGGCAAAAGGGTCTTAAGAAATTGGAAGAAGAACATAAAAATTATTATTCCCATACTCTCTCATTAATAGTTCTTGCTATGGAGGAAAGATGAAGACATTAATATATTTTTTACTAATTCTTACTCTTATAGATAATGCCTACTGCCAAGAGGGAAAGCAAGAGAACATTCTTAGAATTGAGAAATTTAAAGATAGTTCAACGATAATTCAAAATCCTATCCAATCTGAATTTTTTCCTTCAGTGGAAGAAAAAAAGGAAAAAATATCTTTGGAAACCTCAAAGCCTGCATTTTCGAGGATAACCTTAAATAAGAAAGTTTCAGAAAGTTTAGAGCTAAAAGGGGCTTGGAAATTATATGAAGAAGGGAATTTCAAGGAAGCCTCTCTGAAATTTAAATCTCTTCTTAGTTCCTCTAACACAGAAATCTCTCTATCTTCAAGATTGGGACTTGCCTACAGTTTGAAAAATCTTAGTTTAATTGATGAGGCTTTAGAGAATTTTGAATATCTATACAGTGAAAATTATAAAGAGCAGGAGATGGCAGAAAATATAGTTGATTTATTGATAATAAAGGAACAGTTTGAAAAAGCCGAGAAGTATGCAATTAAGCACTGTATTAAACCCTATCTGTTTTTTGAGCATGCTAAAAAACTAAAGAGTCTTAATGAAAAAAATCTTGCAAAGGAAAAGTTTTTGTCTCTTCTTTCCTGTTCAGAAAATGATATTAAATTAAGAACAGGAATACTATATGAGGTTGCCTCTTTAACTGATTATGACGAAATGCTTGGTATAGTTGAAAGGGAAAAGAAAAATTATAAAGATATAGAATATTTAGCAAAAATTAATCAATTGGAGGCAGATTTACATAGAAAAAAGCTTTCTAATATAGATATATCCTCTCCTTTAGTGGTTGAGTTATCAGAAAAAATACTTAAAATTTTTCCTGATGACAGAGGAGCTAAAAGCAATCTTGCATGGCACTATTACAATGTTAAGAATTATGAAAAGTCTCTGAAAAATTTTTTAGAGCTGAATAAGGAGTATCCTCAAGAAGAGGAATATCTACTGGGAATTGCCTATTGTTATAATGCTTTAAATAAAGACCATGAATTAATAGAGTTGATAGAAAAAAATAAAGTTAGCTCTGAAAGACTAAATCTCCTTAAAGCGGATGCATATATTAGAAAGGCTGACCGGCATACTTTAAACAAAGAATATGGACAAGCTTTTTCCACTATACATAAGCTCTCAAAGCAAGAGGACAAAATTTCAAAACAAAAGGCTGCCTTATGGTATTGCAAGCAAGGCTTTTCCATCTTAGCATCCCATGTAGAATCTTCGGACAAAAATAGCTGCTACCATAGAGAACAGTTTCCTCAAATTGAAATAGCAGGCTTTTATAGGTATAAATCAGGTGATGAAGGCTTTTCCAAACTAAAAGAACTGAATGTGCCACTCTCATTTTACTATCCTATCCGAGAAGGACAAAAACTTACCTTAAGAATTATTGAAAAGTATGTCTCTTCAGGTTCATCAGGAGAAAATCCCTATATGGGTAAATATTACAATTACCTGAACGGAGGCACACAGATAAATAAACCTATAACCTCAAAATGGCTTTTGCAACCTGAGATTAAATACGAAATAGAGGGCTATCCTCATTTTAATTTGTTAATTGGAACAACGCCATTAAATGGAACAATATCTCCTATGCCTGTGTTTTTATTTGATATTAATTTCAAAGACTTTTGGTTTAATATATATCAAACTTCAGTGGAAGAATCTATCCTATCCATACAGGGACAAAGAGATCCCTATTCATCTGCTAAATGGGGAAGGGTATTAAAGACAGGCGTTCAGGCAGGATTAAATTTTGATTTTTCAAATTCATACTGGTTTACAATCTCTGGAGAGTTTGACTATATCTGGGGAAAAAATGTTTGGGAAAACTACTCCCTTACTGGTAATATGAGTATTGGTAAAACAATTCCCCTAAAGGAAAATAGCCAAGTGGATTTAGGACTTTTTTAT
>JAOAGB010000035.1 GCA_026415995.1 Thermodesulfovibrio sp.
TGGTATAAAGGCGAAATATCTTCATTCCGACATTGATACTCTTGAAAGAGTAGAAATATTAAGAGATTTGAGACTTGGAAAGTTTGATGTTCTCATTGGAGTCAACCTTCTTAGAGAGGGACTTGACCTTCCAGAGGTTTCCCTTGTTGCTATCTTTGATGCTGATAAAGAAGGCTTTCTTCGTTCTGAGAGGTCCCTTATCCAGACTGCTGGAAGAGCATCAAGAAACATAAACGGTACAGTGATATTTTATGCAGATACAATCACGGAGTCAATGAAACGGGCTATTGAGGAAACCGAAAGAAGAAGGAAAATTCAGATGGATTATAATAGAAAAATGGGTATTTCACCAGAGACAGTGAAAAGCAAAATAAAGGATATACTTTCCTCCATTTATGAAAGAGACTATGTTGCTTTAGATTCTATAAAAGAAGAAATAAAAGAATATGAAATTACTGAAGACACTATCAAAAAACTTGAACTTGAAATGAAAAGAGCAGCAGAAAACCTTGAATTTGAAAAAGCGGCAGAAATAAGGGATAGGATAACAGAAATTAAAGAAAAAATTTTGAAATTAGGACTGAAAAATTAATTCTTTTGTTATTTTATCGCAGTTTTATACTATTTATAAATGTTGACAACTGATTAAAATGTGTGATATGTTTTAATTAAATTAAGTTTTTATTTGAAAATATCAAAATAAAAAAGTTAAAATTAATAAAACTTTTTTGCTGTTTTATATAAAAGATTTTTGCGGGTGTAGCTCAGCTGGTAGAGCACAACCTTGCCAAGGTTGGGGTCGCGGGTTCAAATCCCGTCGCCCGCTTTTTTATTGGCGACGTACCCAAGTGGCTAAGGGAGCGGTCTGCAAAACCGCCATTCGCCGGTTCGAATCCGGCCGTCGCCTTTTTTATTTATGAGACCCTTAGGTGTTCATACTTCCATAAAAAATACTATTCTTAATTCAATTGCCGAGGCAGTTGAATTAGGATGTAGCACTTTTCAAATTTTTCTTCATAGTCCTCAAGTTTGGCAAATTCCAGAATTTGAAATATCAATAATTGAGGAGTTTAAAAGGCAAAGACAAGTGTATGGTCTTAATCCTCTTGCTGTCCATTCTTCATATCTAATAAATCTTATTTCATCTACTCCAAAAACAATCGCTTCGTCAAGATATCTTTTAAAGAAAGAGGTAATGACTGCTGATTCTATCGGTGCTGATTATTATATTATTCATTTGAAAGATAATAAGGATATGGAAAAAGAAGAAATTTATGCAAAAACTCGTGAAGGATTTAAAAAGGTGGAGGAGTTTTATAGTTGTAAAATTCTCTTAGAAAATACAGCAAAAAGTAAGATTACGGCCAGTATTCCTGATTTGTTTGAAACTCTTGAAAAAGTTAAACATGATAAGATTGGTGGTATTTGTATTGATACTTGCCATCTTTTTGCTGCAGGATATGATTTAACTAAGGATGAAGGAATTGAAAAATTTATAAAAGATGTAGAAGTTTATGGTGATTTTAAATTGATAAAGATAATTCATCTTAATGATTCAAAAACCCCTTCAGGTTCTGGAATTGACAGGCATGAACATATTGGTAAAGGATATATAGGAAGGGAAGGTTTTGAAAAGTTCTTAGGTATAAAAGAATTTTCATCCCTTCCCCTTATTCTAGAAACTCCCAAGAAAAATTTACAGGATGACGTAAGGAATTTATCTGTAATCAGAGAAATTATTAAGAAGTTAGAATCCTGAATATTTCATCATATCTCTCTGCAGTTTTTTGAACTATTTCATCTGGAAGTACCGGTGCAGGTGGTTTTTTATCCCATTTTATTGAAATTAAATAATCTCTAACTATTTGTTTATCATAACTGTCTTGTGATTTGCCAGGTTTATAATCTTTCATTGACCAAAATCTTGATGAATCCGGTGTAAGAAGTTCATCAATTAGAATGAGTTTTCCATTATAAAAGCCGAATTCCATTTTAGTGTCTGCGATTATAATCCCCTTTTTTTCGGCAATTTCTGAAGCTCTTTTATAAATAGAGATAGTTAGATCTTTAACTTTATTAGCCGTTTCTTTGCCAAGAATTTTAATTGTCTCTTCAAAGCTGATATTTATGTCATGTCCCTTTTCAGCTTTTGTGCTTGGTGTATATATTGGTTCAGGAAGTTTTTGAGATTCCAAAAGACCTTCTGGTAACTTTATCCCGCATACACTCCCTGTTTTTTGATAATCTTTCCAACCAGAGCCTGTTATATATCCACGAACAATGCATTCTACAGGCAAAGGTTTTGCCTTTTTCACAAGCATACTTCTTCCTTCAAGTATGTCTTTGTATTTCCTTAAAGGTTGGGGAAATTCATCAACATTTGCTGATACTATGTGATTTTCTACTAAATCTTTTACTTGATTAAACCAGAACAAGGAAATCTGTGTTAATACTTTTCCTTTACCTGGAATTCCATTTGGTAGAACGACATCAAAGGCTGAGACTCTATCTGTTGCCACAATGAGTAGATAATCATCAATTTCATAAATATCCCTTACTTTTCCACTCCTTAAAAATTTTACTCCTTCAAGATTTGTCTTCAACACAACTTTTTCTTCCATATTTTCCACCTCCGTAGAATTTATATTTTTAATAGATACATGCCTTTACCAAGTTTTAAGGCATTTCTAATTGCATTTTTTACAAAATTTTTTGAAGCATTCAAAGCTTCCTTTGCCTCATAACCAAGACATAAAAATGCAACAAAGGCAGATGAAAAAGCACATCCTGTTCCATGATAATTTCCGGGAAATTTCTCTCCCTCTGCAATTAGTAGTGTTTTACCATCATATAAAAAATCTGACGCTTTTTGCTTTAAGTGGCCACCTTTTATTATAACAATTTCAGTTCCCATTCCATGAATAATCTTAGCAGCTTCAACTAAGCTATCCTCTGAATCGATTTTTATTCCGGAGAGAATCTCTGCTTCAGGAATATTAGCTGTTACTGCCTTTGACATGGGAATTAATTGTTCCTTAAGCTTTATTAAAGCCTCTTTTTTTATCAACCTTGTTCCTGTAGAGGAATTTATTACTGGATCAATTACAAGATTTCTGACTTTGTATTTTTTTAGATTTTTAATTATACACTCAACAGCCTCTTTGGTATAAATCATACCTGTTTTAGCTCCGTAAGGATTTATGTCTCTGAGAAGTGTATTAAACTGAATATTAATTAGTTCTGGAGACAGAGGATAAATTTTCTTTACAATAGTTGTATTCTGCGCAGTAAGTGCTGTCATCACACTTATTCCATAAACACCGAGAGCTTGAAAAACTTTAAGATCCATCTGAATACCTGCACCTGACGTAGGGTCTGCACCACCTATTGTTAATGCTACTTTCATCTTTTCCTCTCAAGATTATTTATTAATTCTGCTCCATAAAGAAAAACCGCCCAAGCGTAAAATAGCCACATTAAAAGGGCAAGAAAAGTTGACAAGGAACCATAAAGGGTACTTATCTTTAACACTTCAGAAACATAAAAGGCAAATATGTATTTTGCTATTTCTATTAATATGGTTGTAATAAATGTTCCAATAAGAATTGATGACATTTTTATTTTCTTGTTTGGTAAAAATTTATATAAAGAGCCGATAATTATAAAAATTAACATAAAAGTAATGCCATATTTTACAAAAAATCTTACTATTGCGTTCAGTTCAGATATCATATGAGATCCCCATAGCCTTAATACATAGGAAATAGCAAAAGAAGCTCCTACTGCTAATATTATAAAAAAAACAATAAAAGAAGAAAGTAAAAAAGATAAGAAGAAATGTCTTTTCTTTGGGGCTTTAAAGACTTTATTCAGTGAGAATTCTATAGCTGTGAAAAGTTGAATAGAGAAAATTCCATAAAGTACAAGCGAAATCTCACTTATTCCTTTAAGTAAAAGCAGCTTCTTTATCTCCTTTATCATCTGGATTTCTATATCTGGAAAGAGAAAAGTTAACTTATTATATACAAATTTAATTATAGTATCCTCGCCTGTAAAAGTTATAAGGACATTTACAATAAACATACTGAGAGGCATGATTGAAAGAATTGAGAAGAATGCAAGAGCAGAACTTAAGAAAATACCCTCGTCTTTATAGAAATCTCTAAAACTTAAAATGATTGATTTCGGAATTTTAACAATCATTTTATCTTTAAAAGCGTTTCAGCGTTGATATATAAGATTTTGTTGAGAAGTTGTTCTGGGAAGGCCAGTTTTTTTAAGTTTTCTATTTCTTTACCTTGGTCAGCCCAAGGGGAGTCTGTGCCAAAGAGTATAAAATCTGAAGGATGTTTTAGTATAAATTCCCTTATTTTTTCATCTGGTAACCATCCGAATGAAAAAGAAATTTCCATATAAATTTTTTTTCCTATAATCAATTTTTCTACTTCATCCCATTGTTTCCATGCTCCAAGATGGGTGGTGACAAATTTAAGCTCGGGAAATTTATTAATTACTCTTATAATTCTTTGAGGAGAAGCTATGTCCCATTCCGGAAAACTTATATCATATCCACAGTGCATTACAATTAAAAGATCGTTTTCAATTAAAGATTCATAAATATAAAAAGCATTTTCATCATCTATGGAGAAATTTTGATAAAAGGGATGCATTTTAATTCCTATGAATCCTTCCTCTTTTATTATTTTTAAATGCTCTTTTATTTCCTTATCAAAAGGATGAATAGAAGGTAAAGGTATGATTCTATCTGATCGAACCTTTTTGCTCCATTTGAGTATGGGATTGAATTGTTCAGGTTTTGTTGCAATATTGCATAATACTGACTTGGTGATACCATTTTGATCCATGGATTTAAGTAATGCTCCCAATGTTCCATTAAGACAAGCTTTAACAATACATTCTTCTTGAAGTTTAGCCATAGCCTTTCCTGCTATTTCATCTGGAAAGGCATGAGTATGAAAATCTATTATTGGCATGAAAATATTTTAGCCATAATTACTTTTAATTATCAAATTTTGTTTTCCATAAGGAGTTTTTTTTGTTATTATTAAGTTATATTATAAACTGTCTTTTTGGAGGATTTAAATGGATATTTCAAACCTTATTCAAAAAAATAACACTAAGATAATTTTTATAATTCTTGATGGAATAGGAGGATTACCAATAAATGGAAAAACTGAGCTCGAAATGGCTAATAAGCCAAATTTAGATGGCCTTGCTAAAAATTCTGCTTGCGGAATGCATATACCAGTAGGACATGGAATAACTCCAGGAAGTGGACCAGGACACTTTGGCGTCTTTGGATATGATCCTTTAAAGTATGAAATTGGCAGGGGCGTATTAGAAGCATTAGGGCTTGAAATAGAATTAAAGAAAACAGATGTTGCAATTAGATGCAACTATTCAACCATTAGAAACGGATTAATTGTTGATAGAAGGGCTGGAAGAATTTCTACAGAAAAAAACGTTGAACTTACAGAAAGGCTTTCTAAAAAAATTAAAGAAATAGATGGCGTTAAAATAATACTTAAACCTGGAAAAGAGCATAGATTTTGTCTGGTAATGAGATTTAAGGATAATATTTTAGAAAATGAAGCAATGGTAAAAGATACGGATCCACAAAAAGAAGGTAAGCCACCTCTTGAGCCAGAACCATTAAATAATGAATCTAAAAAAGTTGCTAATATTGCAAAAAAGTTTATATTTAAGGCAAGCGAGATTTTGAAAAAGGAGGAAAGAGCAAACTATGTTTTATTAAGAGGATTTTCGGCCTTGCCAGCTATACCTTCTTTTGAGGAAAAATATGGGCTTAAATCATGTTCTATTGCTGTATATCCTATGTATAGAGGTATAACTAAACTTTTAGGGATGGAAACATTAAAAGTAGAAGGAGATATAAAAGAAGAAGTTGCATTATTAAAGGAAGTATATAGAGATTACGATTTCATTTTTGTTCATGTAAAAAAAATAGATTCCTTCGGTGAGGATGGAAATTTTGAAGGTAAAGTAAAGAAAATAGAAGAATTTGATATGTATTTACAGGAGATTATTTCCTTAAATCCAGATGTTTTGTTAATTACGGGTGATCATAGCACACCAGCATTATTAAAAGCACATAGCTGGCATCCTGTCCCGCTTTTATTAAAATCTCCATTTGTACTTGGAGGTTTATCTCAAGCATTTACTGAAAGAGAGTGCTTTAAGGGTGAA
This sequence comes from Thermodesulfovibrio sp., assembly GCA_026415995.1. Taxonomy (GTDB): domain Bacteria; phylum Nitrospirota; class Thermodesulfovibrionia; order Thermodesulfovibrionales; family Thermodesulfovibrionaceae; genus Thermodesulfovibrio. Next base: position 6,229 of record JAOAGB010000035.1, read on the forward strand.
ATAGGCATAATTCCTGCCACATCAATAATGCCTCTTGTTTTAGCAAACTCACTTAGATTGAGGAAGTTTGGTGCATGATTGATAGTCATTGCCATCTTGAAATGTTTGAAGATCAACAAGAGGAGATAATTAGAAGAGCCTATGATGCTGGAGTTACTTCTATTATTACAATTAGTTCAGACAGAGAGAGTATAGATAAGGTAATAAGAATAGCTGAAAAATATCCAATGGTTTATGCATCAGTGGGAATTCATCCGCACGATGCTGTTCAATTAGATGATAAGGTTTTGCAAGATATTTTTGAAAAAAGCAGACATCCTAAGGTAATAGCAATAGGAGAAATAGGTCTGGATTATCATTACAATCATTCGCCAAGAGATTTGCAGATTAACGCTTTTAAAAAACAACTTAATTTGGCTAAAGAAATTGGATTGCCTGTCATAGTACATTCAAGAGAAGCTTTTGATGATACGTATAAAATCTTGAGAGAATCTCAAGTAAAGTCAGGAGTGATGCATTGTTTTAGTGGAAATTTATATCAAGCAAAGAAATTTATTGAACTCGGATTTTTGATTTCAATTTCTGGAGTTGTTACCTTTAAAAATGCTAATAAAATTAAGGAAGTTGCAACTTCTATTCCTGATGAATATATTGTTATTGAAACCGATGCTCCCTATCTTGCTCCAGAACCTATGCGTGGCAGAAAAAATGAACCAGCTTATATCTCTTATATAGCAGAGGCTTTAGCAAAATTGAGGGGGGTAACCTTAGAGGATATAGACAGAATTACAACTGTAAATATAAGGAGACTCTTTAAAATTGGAGAGTTACCCAAAGGAGAGATAAGTTATAAAATAAGAGACACTCTGTATCTAAATGTTACCAACAGATGCACAAATGTATGTAGGTTTTGTGTTAGATTTCATACAGATTATGTTAAGGGACATAATCTAAGACTTGAAAAAGAACCAACTGCAGAAGAATTAATCGAAGCAATCGGAGATCCTAAAAAATACAAAGAAATTGTTTTTTGTGGATATGGCGAACCCTTTTTAAGGCTTGATTTGATAAAAACTGTTGCTAAATGGATTAAGGATAATGGAGGAAGAGTCAGAATTAATACGAATGGACATGGAAACCTTATTCATGGTAGAAGAGTATTAGAAGAATTGGAAGGACTTGTAGATTCAATATCAATCAGCATGAATGCACAGGATAAGAAGACTTATAATAAAATTTGTAATCCCATTTATACAGATGCCTATGATAGTGTGATAGAATTTATAGAGGATGCTAAAAAATACGTGCCTAAGGTTCAGGTAACACTGGTTAACTTTGAAGGTGTTGATATTAAGAGATGTGAAGAAATGGCAAAATCATTGGGAGTGAAATTAAAAATAAGGAATCTTGATCAGGTAGGATAACTTATGATTGATATCATTAAAAAGGACTTGATAAATGGATTTAAAACCTTTAAGTTTTGGGCACAAACGCTTTCAGATAGATTAAAAATAGAGATTAATGTTCTGAAACTTTTATCTGAGATTAATAAACTAAATGAGGAAAAAAACAAATTATTGATTGACTTAGGCACAGAAATTTATAAATCTGGTAAAACTACTTTTAATCTATCAGATGATGAAAAGCTTTTAGTGATTCTTAGAAAATTGAAAGAAATTGAATTGGAAATAGAAAGTAAAAAGAAGAAAATCTCAGAGCTTGGAGCAATTGATTAGTGGATTTTTTAATAATCTTCATTATTGGCTTGATTGTTGGTTCTTTTTTAAATGTCTGTATATATCGAATTCCGAGGAATTTATCAGTAATAAAACCTTTCTCCTTTTGTCCAAAATGTAAAAACACAATAAAACCGTGGCATAATGTTCCCATAATAAGTTATTTGCTTCTCCGAGGAAAATGTGCCTACTGCGGAGAAAAGATTTCTATAAAATATCCAATTGTTGAAAGTATTAACGGTGTATTATATATATTAAGTTACATGTTTTTCGGTTTAGATATTGCTTTACCTTTTATTCTATTTTTTTTATCATCTTTGATAGTAATATCCTTTATTGATTTGGAATTTCAAAT
>JAOAGB010000065.1 GCA_026415995.1 Thermodesulfovibrio sp.
AGGCGACTTTCCACATAAGCCTGTTATTGCCTTTGAAATTCAGGACATGCCTCCAGAAGATTATCCAGAAGAGCTTGCCAAAGTTTATTCTTCGGTTTGGCAAGACCCTCTTAGTTGGGCAAAATTTTGTGAAGCCCAAGGGGCTGATGCTATATGTATTAGACTTATGGGCACACATCCAGACAGTAGAGATACATCAGCGGAAAAGGCTGCTGAAATTGTAAAAAAAGTTATATCAGAGATAGATTTACCAATTATAATATTAGGTAGTAATCATACTGAAAAGGATGCTGAGGTTATTCCACTTGTTGCAGATGTAACAAGAGGCTATAACTGTATTATAGGTAAGGCTCAAGAAGGCAACTATAAAACCATAGCAGCCTCTGCTATGGCTGGAGGACATAATCTAATAGCAATGTCTGAGCTTGATGTTAATTTGGCAAAACAGCTAAACATATTAATAACGCAGTTAGGTTTTCCTAAGGAAAAGCTAATAATTGATCCTATGTGTTCTGCCCTTGGATATGGCTTTGAATATACCTATTCTGTTATGGAAAGAATTCGTATAGCAGGACTTCTTCAGGGAGATGAGATGTTATGCAGCCCTATGGTTGCAGATGTGGGTTTTTATGTTTGGAAAACAAAAGAGGCACAAGCAACTTATGAAGATAATCCCCAATGGGGTAATCTATATGAAAGAGCTGTAATGTGGGAAGCAGTAACTGCTTGTTCTTTTCTATTAAGTGGTGCAGAGCTACTAATAATGAGACATCCGAAAGCCATTGAAGTTGTAAAAAATTTTATTAATGATTTAATCTAAGTCAAATATTTAGGGGAGGAAAATCTGGATATAAAGTCAATTTTAAGAAAACTACCCTCCGTTGATAAAATACTAAAAAAGGAAGAGATAAAAAAGTTATCCATAGAACATTCTCAATTTTTTATTCGTGAAGCTGTAAGAGAGAGTCTTTCTAAATTAAGAGAAACAATAAGAAAGGGACAAATTGTTCATATTGATGAGAGAAATATTATAGATGAAGTAAAAAAACTTTTAAAAATCCAAGAAAAATACTCTTTACAGCCAATAATAAACGCCACAGGAATAGTTATTCATACAAATCTTGGCAGGTCTTTGCTACCTAAGGAAGCAATCGAACATATAGTAGATATTTCTTCCCATTATTCTAATCTGGAATATGATTTAAGGGAAGGTAAAAGAGGTAAAAGATATGTGCACATTATTGATGCTGTGAAAAGGCTTATTAATGTCGAATCAGCATTGGTTGTAAATAATAATGCGGCAGCAGTATTTTTATGCCTAAATACCTTAGCAAAAGGTAAAGAAGTCATAGTATCTCGAGGTGAGTTAGTAGAGATAGGTGGTTCTTTTAGGATACCTGATGTTATGTCAAGCTCTGGGGCAATACTAAGGGAAGTGGGCACAACAAATAAAACTCATCTGAACGATTATGAAAATGCGATAAATGAAAACACAGCCTTGCTTTTAAAGGTTCATCAATCTAATTTCAGAATTATAGGATTTACCAAGGAAACTTCCATAGAAGAGCTGGTGTCGATAGGCAGAAAAAAGGGAATTCCTGTTATGGTTGACTTGGGAAGTGGATGTTTTATTGACTTAAAAAAATATGGATTAACTAATGAACCAACAGTTCAAGAAGTTTTATCTGAAGGAGCAGATATTGTTACCTTTAGTGGTGATAAACTCTTAGGTAGTGCTCAGGCAGGCTTCATACTTGGCAAATCGTATTTATTAGAAAAAATAGCCAAAAATCCTCTAATGAGAGCATTTAGGGTTGATAAAATGACCTTAGCAGCATTAGAAGCAACACTTAGATTATATCTTGATGAGGAAGAGGCAATAAAAAAAATCCCTACTTTAAAAATGATAATGGAACACCCAGAAAGTATTAAAAAAAGAGCTTTAAAAATATCTCGATTATTGAAAAAAGAGGGAATTCTCACAAAGGTAAAAGAAGACCTTTCCATGCCCGGAGGAGGGTCTTTGCCAGAAGTTGGGGTAAAAACATATGTGGTTGCCTTAAATCCTCAAGTTATACCACAGGATTTTGCAAAAAAACTAAGATATGGCGAACCACCTGTTATTGTTAGGATAAAGGACGACTTAATACTATTTGATGTAAGAACAATTCAAGACTCTGAAATCCATTCTTTGATAAAGGCTGTTAAGGAGGCATTTTACAGTGACCATTAGAGAGGAATATGAGAAAATAGAGAGTAAATTACTTCATCACAAGGCGTGCCTAAGTAGTAAATCAAAAGGCAGATTGAAAGAGGAAACTGAGGATGAGATAAGAACAGCTTTTCAAAGAGACAGAGATCGAATCATTCATAGTAAAGCTTTTAGGAGATTGAAACATAAAACTCAAGTATTCTTTTCACCTCAAGGTGATCATTATAGAACAAGACTAACTCATGTACTTGAAGTAGCACAAATAGCTCGAACAATTTCAAGAGCATTAAGGCTTAATGAAGACCTTACCGAGGCAATAGCACTTGGCCATGATTTGGGGCATACACCTTTTGGGCATGCAGGAGAGGCTATATTAAGAGAAATTCATCCCGGTGGTTTTGAGCATTATGAGCAAAGTCTAAGGGTAGTAGACATTCTTGAAAAAAATGGTGAAGGATTAAATCTTACCCATGAGGTCCGTGACGGTATTTTAAAACATTCAAAAGGTAAAGAAGGTCAAATTCTAAGTGATGCTCCTGTTACTTTGGAGGGACAAGTAGTAAGAATTGCAGACATAATCGCCTATCTAAACCATGACCTTGATGATGCAATAAGAGCAGGAATTATTAAATTTAATGATATTCCAAACATTTTTATTAGAATTCTTGGTGATAGACATTCAAAAAGAATAGATACTATGGTAAGAGATGTTATCTTTTCAACAATAAAAGTAGATTATGAAAAAATAAGGATGTCCGAAGAAATTGAAGAGACAACATATAAGCTTCGGGATTTTTTATTCGATAAAGTTTATTACAATGAGCTTGTAAAAAATGAATTTAAGAAGGCTAAATACATACTTCAATCTCTTTACAATTACTATTTTGAAAACCCCTATCTACTATTTGGTGATTTTGTGCCTTCCGAGGAGGAAATTCATAGATCAGTATGTGATTTTATTGCTGGTATGACTGACAGATATGCTTTATATACCTTTGAAAAAATATTTATACCAAAAAGCTGGGTTATTTCATAGGAATGACAGAAGGTGTTGGTATAGATATTGTATCCAATGAAAGAATTAGAAATCTCTATGAAAGGTTCGGAGAGAAATTTTTAAGAAAAATATTCACAGAAAACGAAATAAATTACTGTTTCAACTATTCTGACCCAATACCCCATCTTGCAGGAAGATTTGCAGCTAAAGAGGCTGTCATAAAGGCATTAGGAAAGCCAGAAGGATTAACTCTAAAAAATATAGAAATTATAAATAATAAAAAGGGCATGCCACAGGTTCTTTTAAGAAAAAGGCTGGATGAAAATTTTAATTTTTTAATAACCATATCACATGAAAAAACTCATACAGTAGCGTTTGCCATTTTAATGAGAACTTAATCTATCTCTTCCCTAAGTTTTTTTGCTTTCATTATAAATTCAATGATTTTATTTTCCGAATAATCTTGAGATATTAATTGCTTAATTTCTTCAATTTTGTCAATAAAAACAAACAGCATTTTTAGGATATTATCTCTATTCATTAAAAATATATCTTTCCATACATCGGGAGAGCTTTTAGCAATTCTTGTAGTATCTTTAAAACCTGAACCTGCATACTTTATTAAATTTTTATCTATCTCCTCTACTGTATTAACAAGACAAAAGGAGATTAGATGAGGAAGATGACTCATTAATGCATATATTTTATCATGCTCCTCTGCACTCATATACTCCACGGAAGAGCCAAGCTTTTGCCACATTTTTGTAATTTTATCAAGGGCAGTTTTGTTTGTTTTTTCTGTAGGTGTAATAATTATCCTTGCACCTTTAAATAAATCTGACCTTGCATGCTCATAGCCTGTCTTGTCAGAGCCTGCTATTGGATGGGTTGCTACAAAGTGAACCTGTTTGGGCAAAATATTTTCCATTGTATCTACTACATATTTTTTTACGCTTCCCACATCTATAACTATACTGTCTACCTTTAAAAAAGGAGAAATCTCCTTGGCAATTTTCTCAAAAATTCCTAAGGGAGTTGCTAAAACTATAAGTTCTGATAAAGCAGCATCTTTCAATGAAATTGTAAAATCATCTATTATGCCTAATTTTAAAGCTTCCTTAAGTCGTCCCTCATCCCTTCCGTAGCCTATTATACGGCTAACTATTTTCTTTTCCTTTAGAGCTAAAGCTAAGGAGCCTCCAATTAATCCTACGCCTATAATAGATACTGATTTAAATTCCTCTTCACTCATTAGACATCCCTACCAATAGCTTTAGCAACTGCTGCCACTTTTTTCATCATTTCATTAAACATCTGAGGAGTAAGAGATTGTTCTCCGTCAGATAAGGCTTCTTCAGGATTTGTATGGACTTCGATAAGTAACATATCTGCACCCGCTGCTACTGCTGCTACTGCCATAGGTTCAACAAGGTCTCTTTTTCCTACACCGTGGCTTGGGTCAACGGCAACAGGAAGATGACTGAGAGATTTAAGAAGAGGAACAGCACTAAGGTCAAGGGTATTCCTTGTAGCAGTTTCAAAGGTTCTGATTCCCCTCTCACAGAGAATCACCTTTTCATTTCCTCTTGAGAGCACATACTCTGCTGCCATTAAAAGCTCCTTTATTGTTGCAGACATACCTCTTTTAATTAGAACGGGTTTATCTACTGAGCCAACCTCCATGAGAAGTTTAAAATTTTGCATATTTCTTGTTCCAATTTGGAGTATGTCAACATAATCAATCATTACATCTATGTCTCTTGGGTCCATTATTTCGCTAATCACAGGAAGTCCTGTTCTTTCTTTCGCTTCTTTAAGATATTTAAGTCCTTCCACTCCAAGTCCTTGAAAAGAATAGGGAGACGTGCGAGGTTTAAATGCGCCACCTCTTAAAAATGAAGCTCCTGCAGCTTTTATTTTTTCAGCTATATCAAGAAGGGTAACTCGATTCTCAACGGCGCAAGGTCCTGCTGCTACGTGAACTGTTTTCCCTCCTATCTCAATGTCGTCTACCTTAATTATGGTGTCGGTTTTTTTGAAGTCTCTACTTGCTAATTTATAGGGCTTTAAAATTCTTACTACATCTTCAACTCCTGGAATAGCTCGTATGGCATTTTCTTCGTCTTCTGTTACCTTTGAGGTATCACCTATTACTCCAATAATTGTTCTTTCTGTACCTTTTGAAACATGCGGTTTTAGTCCCTTTGCCTCAAGTTTTTTTACTATTTTTTCAATTTGTTCATCACTTGTCTCTGGTTTTAATACTATAATATCCATAATTTTAACCTCCTAAATATTTAAAGACTTCTTAAAACCTTCTATAAAGGCTTTATTCTCTTCTGGTAAACCTATAGTAACTCTTATTTCTCTTGGACCAACAGGTCTAATTATTACTCCTTCCTTTAATAGAGACTCAAAAATCTCTTTTGATGATTTATCCTCAGGCAGAATTATATATATAAAATTTGTTTGAGTTGGAAGATATTTAATATTTGGGATTTTATCTAATTCTTGATAAAGATATTTTTTACCCAATTCATTTATTTCGATAACCTTTTTTAAGTGTGTTTCGTCTTGTAAAGCAACCTCTGCTGCAATCTGGGCTATTGTATTTGTATTGAAGGGTTCTCTTATTCTGTTCATTTCTTTTATAATTTCGCTTTTAGCTATTCCATATCCTATTCTAAGGCTTGCCAGACCATATGCCTTTGAAAAAGTTCTAAGAATCAAAATATCTCTTCCTTCTTGAAAATATTTTATCGTATCAGGATAATCTAACTTATTAACATACTCATAATAGGCTTCATCCATAACCAATAATATGCCATCGGGTAATTCTTTCATAAAACTCTCAAATTCCTCTTTATAATTCATTGTGCCTGTGGGATTATTGGGGTTAGAGATGAAAATAATTTTGGTTTTGTCTGTAATCTCTTTAAGCATGCCTTCAAGATCATGTCTCCAGTCTTTAAGAGGCACTTCTTTTGCTGTTCCTCCTTGTGATATGACACTCATGGCATAGACTATGAATGATGGTTTAGCCATAATGGCTTCATCACCGGGTCCTAAAAATGTTTTCACAGCAATATCAATGAGTTCATTTGAACCATTTCCGAGAATTAAATCATCATGAGAAATTGTAATACCTTGTTTTGAAAATTTTTCACAAAGTGCATTTTTAAGATAATAGCCACTTCCTTCAGGATATCTTGCAAGCTCTTCAGGATTAGAAATAAATTCTTTTATAGCCTCCACGACCTTTGGAGAAGGACCTAATGGATTTTCGTTTGAAGCAAGTTTAAAACATCTTTTGATTCCCAATTCTCGCTCCACTTCTTTGATGGGTTTTCCAGGAACATAGGGTTGAATTTTTTCCACATAGGGAAGGGGTTTAATCATGCTTTAAATCCTCCTTTATTCAAAAATTGGATATGAACCTAAATGGACAAGTTCTATACAATAATTCTGAACTTCGCTTAATGTACTTTTAACTTTTTCATCTTCTATGTGTCCTATAAAGTCCACAAAGAATATGTATTCCCACTTTCTCATTTTCGCAGGTCTTGATTCTATCTTTGTTAAATTTATCCCAGCATCTTTGAAAGGTTTTAAAGCATTATAAAGGGCACCTGGTCTATCTTGAAGGGAAAACATTATGGAAGTTTTGTCAGAGCCTGTTTTACCTGGAAAATGCTTGCCGAGGATGAAAAATCTTGTGTAGTTGTGCTTATAATCTTCAATGTGTTTTGCCACAAATTTAAGTCCATATAGATTTGCAGCAAACTCACTCGCTATTGCCGCTACTTCTTCATGTATAGATGCCTGTTTCGCTGCTTCAGCAGTGGAAGCTACATCATACAGTGGTATATTAGGTAAATTTTTATTTAACCACTCTCTGCATTGTGCCTTTGCATGGGGATGGGAGTATATTTTTTTTATCTTTTTTTTATCGCCTGTAAGAGATAATAAATGGTGAGAAATGGGAATGATTATTTCTCCGGCTATTTTGACTTCGTATTGCATAAACATGTCAAGAGTGAAAGTAACAGTACCTTCATTGGAGTTTTCTATAGGAACAACGCCAAATCTACTAAGTCCCTTTTCAACGGATTCAAAAATGCTTTTTATATTGTCAAGAGGTTCTAACTGAGCAAAACTTCCGAAATACTTTATTGCTGCAAGGTGGGTAAATGTGCCCTCAGGTCCCAAATAGGTAATTTTTTGAGATTCCTGTAAAGCTAATGTGGCTGAAAGAATTTCTCTGAAAAGACTTTTTATTGTATCATCAGGAAAAGGTCCTTTATTTATTTTTACAAGATTACTTATTAAGTTTTTCTCCCTCACAGGGTCATAAAAAAGAATACCTTTTTTTCTTTTTATCTCTCCTATCTTTAGGGCAAGCCCTGCTCTTTTATTTAGAAGTTCAAGAATTTGTCGGTCAATTCTATCGATTTCTTTTCTGAGTTTTTGAAGAGAGTCGTCTTCCATTTTTTATTCTATCATAATAGGACTAAATTATGATAAAATTTAATGCATGAAAGAATTTAGGCTTAATATGATGGATAGGGTTTTAAACTGGATTGCCTCTCATGACGATGAGCCTCCCTATTTATTAATTGACAGAGATGTTTTGAAGGAAAAAGTTTCAATTATTGGTAAGGGCATAACGAATTCAAGAGTTTTTTATGCAGTTAAAGCAAACCCTGACATAGAAGTTCTTAGATTTCTTAATCAATTCAACATAGGTTTTGAAATAGCCTCAGAAGGGGAACTTGCTATTCTTCAAGAATTGAAAGTTTCACCAGACAGAATTATAACAAGTAATCCCATTAAAACTTTCAAATTTTTAAAATCTGCTGTTGAATATGGAATTGACTATTATGCCTTTGATTCTTTTGCTGAAGTTGAAAAGCTTGCCAAGTATGCATCTGGCAAAAAAGTTTATGTTAGATTGTCTGTTCCAAATGAAGGTAGTGAGTGGCCTCTTAGCAAGAAATTTGGAGTAGAAATGGAAGAGGCAGTTGAACTTTTAATCTATGCTCAAAAAAGAGGTCTGCTTCCAATTGGTATAACCTTTCATGTAGGCTCTCAATGTAGCAATATTTATAATTGGCATACGGCAATTGATAAGGCAAGACAGGTTAGAGAGATAGCGCAAAATGAAGGCATTGAAATAAAAATGCTTAATATCGGAGGGGGTTATCCCATAGAGTATTTAAAGAAAGTTCCAGATATTGAAACGATTGAAAATAAGATTGATTCTTTAATTCAAAAAAGCTTTCCTAACACTGACATATTTATCGAACCAGGAAGAGCAGTAGTTGGTGATGCAGGAGTTTTTGTATCCAAAATCATAGGTAAGGCGAAAAGAGGCGATGAAAATTGGCTTTATATAGATGTGGGAGTATTCAATGGTTTAATGGAAAGCATTGGAGGCATTAAATATCAATACATCGTTGGGAGCAGAGGAGAAGAAAGGGAATGGACTATTGCAGGTCCCAGTTGTGATAGCTTCGATGTAATTGATAAAGGTGTAATACTGCCTGAACCTGATGTAGGCAGCCTCATTCTTATTCTCTCTGCAGGAGCATATACTATCTCATATGCTTCGGAATTTAATGGATTTTCCATACCAAAAACATTTTTAATATAGGAGGAACTATCATGATTAGATTTTTTGAGAAAGACCCTTATGCACCTATACAGTATACCTATGAGGTGGAAAAAATTCTGTATAAAGGGAAAAGCCCCTTTCAGGAAATAATGGTTTTTGAAAATCCATATTTTGGAAGGATTCTTGTGCTTGACAATGTGGTTCAGCTTACGGAAAGGGATGAATTTATCTATCATGAAATGCTTACTCATGTACTTATGCATTCCCATCCTGAAGCAAAAACAGTAGCTGTTATCGGTGGCGGTGATGGTGGTGCTGTAAGAGAGGTATTGAAGCATGACTGTGTTAAAAAATTATATTTCATTGAAATAGATGAAGAGGTTATAAATGTTTCAAAAAAGTTCTTTCCCTCTGTCTCCTCTGCCATTGATGATCCAAGAGTAGAAATAAAATGCATGGACGGAGCAGAATTTATAAAGTCAATGGAAAATACTCTTGATGTTATCATAGTTGATTCTACAGATATAATAGGCTTTGCAAAAAGTCTCTTTACAGTAGAGTTCTTCAAATCCGTAAGGGATGCACTTACTGAAAAGGGCATGTTTGTAACTCTTTCAGAATCTCTTATTTTTCACAAAGAGCTTGTTTATGAGGTGCAGAATTCTATGAAGCTAATTTTTCCCATTGTTGACCTCTATACAGCAAGCATTGCCACATATGCGGGAAACTGGTGGACGTTCTCAGTAGGGTCAAAATCCCTTGATCCTCGAGAAATTAGAAAACCAGTTAAAGTCTCAACAAAACTTTATACTGAAGATTTACACAAAACCTGTTTTTTGCCAAGGGATATCTATAGTAAATTAATGAATAAAGAGCTTATTTGGTAAATAATTCTATATCATAACAAGTTCGTTACTTAATGGTAACATCTTAAATCAGCAAAAGTTACTTTTACTAAACATAATTTTTGTAATAAATCAACAAATACCTTAAATTACAACAACTTAATTACGATGGCATTAAACTTGCTCTATTTTATCTGATAAGTTTTCTGAAATAACTTAAAGGAGGAAAATATGCAGAAGATTTTAGTATGCATTGATGGTTCAGAAATTTCTGAAAGAATTATAGGCAAAGCAGCTGAGAAAGCAAAAAAAGATGGTTCAAAAGTCATAGTACTATACGTAGTGGAGGATTTTTGTCCCATAGGTTTGACAGAGGTTGATTGTAACACCATAAGAGAGCTTCTCTTTAAAGAGGCAAAAGCCATAATTGATTCTGCCGTGAATAGCTTTAAATCTCAAGGTATAGAGGTAAACAGTTTAATCAAAGAAGGAAGGCCAGCAGATGTGATAATTGATGTTGCAAAGGAAGAAAAGATAGATGAGATATTTATTGGTTCTCACGGTAAGCATGGTGCAAAAAAATTCTTACAGGGCAGTGTGTCCTCAAGGGTGGTTGAAGCAGCTCCCTGTCCTGTAACAGTAATTAAATAATTTTATAATGCAAGTTATTACAAAGTTATACAAAAAATAAACTAAAAGGAGGAGGGATTAACTATGCAAGAAGAAAAAAAATCTGCAGAATTTGAAGAAAAGGCTCGTGAGACCTTTTCAGCTGAAAGAAGAGAGGATTACGCAGTTTTAGTAATAGCAACGATAGTAGTTTTATTGGTATTGTTAGGAGTTATTGATAAGAAAATTATTTCAGCTTTGTATCTTTTTAAATATTAAAATAACATCAATTAAAGATAGGGAGGAAAGCTATGGGTGTAGGTATAGATTTAACAGATGTAAAACAATGGCCAAAAATGTTTTGGGGATTTTTAGTTTGCCTATTTCTAGCTTGGTTGGTGCTTCAATATGATAACTATGTAATAGGAGATTTACACAGAGGATATAGGGAGGCATCAAAAGTACTAAAGGATGTAAAGGACGGTAAACCCATAAAAACCTATGAAGAGTATGTAACAGAAAAGAAAGAATCATACAAAAAAGCTATGGAAAAGTATGAAGCTGGTTTAGAGAAGAAAAAACCCTCTAAACCTTTTATTTTAAAACAGAATGACTATGATTACATTATTCAAAATAAGGACATGCCAGGTAAGTTTAGTTTTGGTGAAAGGATGAATCAATTTCAGTTAACCTATGTGGCTGTGTTGCTACTGGGTGGAATGTTAATTAGAAATACTATAGGTGTGCCTAAATTTTTACAACCAGGTACTGTTGCAGCTCGACCTTTCATAAAGCCAGGAATAATAATTTTGGGAGCCTATTACATGTGGTCTGATGTTTTAAGAGTCGGAATGATAGGACTTGTGCTGGTTTTATTATTTGTTATGGGAGCTGCTATAGCCATATCAATATGGGGCAAAAGAGCTAAGGCTGATGACGGACTGATGGGACTTATGAGTGCTGGAGTGGGAGTTTGCGGAGTCTCTGCGGCTGTTGCAGTTGCTCCTGTTGTAAATGCAAAGCCAAGAGACTTTTTCTATGCTATCGGTACAATTTTGCTTTTTGGTACCTTAGCACTTTTTACATTCCCCTATATTGGAAAACTATTAGGCATGCCTCAACCAGTTTATGGAGCATGGGTTGGCACTGCCATACTTAATACTGCTCAGCTTGTGGCTGCTGCTACTTGGTACGGGCATGAAGCTCTTCTTACTGCTAATGTGGTAAACATTGTGCGAATTGGATTTATTCCTATTATTGTTCTGTGGTGTATTTATTATTATGTAGTAAGACCAGCAAGACAAGCAGGTGAAAGCGGTGCCTCTGTAAATACAATTCAGGTAATCAAGGAAAAATTCCCGATATTTATCTTAGGATTTTTCATAATGGTTACTCTCAATGAGATGAAATTATTTTCACCTGATGTAAAGGATTTATTAGGTAGAGATATTGTCAAAATATTCATGGCAATTGGTTTTGCAGGGGTAGGACTTAACATAGCCTTTGATGACCTTAGAAAAGCTGGGGGAATTGCCTTTGTAATAGGAATTGTGGCTGCAACAGTAAAGGCAGTTTTGGCAGCTTTATTTGTAATGGCGCTTGGACCAGGACCATTCACTATAAAGCAATAAATGTTATACAGGAGAGAGAATCTGACTTCTCTCTCCTGTCTTATTGCAGTTCCTATGTTAAAATAAATGAAAAGCTATAAAGGTAAAATATTTTGAAAAAGATAATTCTCTGTACAGACGGAGAAAAACACAGTCAGAAAGCAGAAGAGCTCGGTATAAAGTTTGCTAAAAATTTTAATGTGGAATTAGTATGTCTATATGTGGTAGATTCTTACCCTAAGAAATTCACAGATGAAATTTATGCGGTAAATAGGGAGGAGTGTAGAAAATATCTTGATAATGCTCTTACTCAGGAAGGTTTGAAAGCTTTTGAAAGATTTATGGATAAGGCAAAAAATTTTGATATATCAGTTAAGACAAAATTAAGGTATGGATTACCATATGAGGAGATAATGAAGGAAATCAGAGAGGGAGGTTACGATCTGCTAATAATGGGCATAAAAAGATATAAAAGTTTTCTTGACAGAATACGTTCCTTTTATTTGCCAAAAAGAATTTTTGAAAATTCACCAATTCCTGTACTTTTTGCTGTTTCCGATGAATAACAAAGTTTCTTTTACCGTTCCTGTCTCAGCTAAGGCTATTTATGAAGTTATAACTGATTTAAATTTACTTTTTAGATTAAATATCCAGTGGCATATAAAAAATCATAATTTTACTAAACCTATAACAAAGGGATCCAATTATTCAATTCGCTTGCATTATGACAGAGAGGATACAGAAATTGAACATAAAGTTGAAGTTTTAGACTTAATCCAAAACTCCCTAATGATAACGGATTTAAAGGGAGCAAAGGGAAGAAAAATTATATTTAAATTAGAAGGAATAAGCGATAGACACTCCACTTTTACATTAGAAGAAGAGAGAGATGACTCTCTTACCAAAGAGGAACTTATGGAGCTTAACTTATGGGCTAAAAGCATAATTAACTATGCTATGATAAGTCAAAGCAAAAAGATAACTTCACGTATTTGGAAATTTATTCTTGATAAAATATGGTTAAAGCTCAGTCCAACAGGCAGGAGAGTAGTCTTTTTTATAGTTATCTCAGAAATTTTTGCCTTACTTTTCTTTATTATGTTGGTTATTTACTTTTTATTTGCTTGATATAAAAAGTCGGAGGAATATTCCCCCGACTTTTTTATCAAAAGGCGATTGAAAATCTTAGAGAATTTCTAAATTAGAGAAGAAATAGGGAATTTCATAGCCTGCTGAACCTTGGGAATCAGAGCCATGAACAGCGTTTCTTTCAATATTTTCAGCAAAATCCTTTCTTATAGTGCCTTCTTCTGCTTGTGCAGGATTGGTAGCACCCATGATTTTTCTTACTCTTGAAATAGCATCTTCGCCTTCTAAAACCATTACAACGATTGGTCCTTCAGACATAAAGTCAGTAAGAGATTCATAGAAAGGCCTTTCTTTATGAACTATATAAAATCCCTTAGCTTCTTCTTTAGTCATTTTAATTTTTTTAAGAGCTGCCACTCTTAATCCGTTTCTTTCAAAGCGAGAAATTATTTCACCTATTAGGTTTTTACTTACTGCATCAGGTTTGATAATTACAAGTGTTCTTTCAATCATATTTTGCTTTCCTCCTTGAGAATTTTTATCATACTCTTTACTTCCTCTGTAGAGTTTGCAAAAGCTGACTTTTCTTCCTCTGTAAGTTCAAGTTCTACTATCTTTTCAAGCCCCTGTTTGCCCAGAATCACCGGTACTCCATTGAATACATCATTTGCTCCGTATTCACCCTGAAGATACACAGAGCATGGAAGCATTCTTTTTTCATCAAGGACAATGGCTTTAACCATTTCAAAGGTAGACTGTGCTGGTGCATAATAGGCAGAGCCAGTCTTAAGCAATGCCACTATTTCTGCTCCTCCTTCTCTTGTTCTGGTAACAAGTGCTTCTATTTTTTCCTTTGAAAGCCATTTGGAAAGAGGTATACCTTTAACTGTAGTGAATCTAACAAGGGGGACCATGTAAAGTCCATGTCCTCCTAAAACCAGAGCTTCAATATCCCTTGGAGATACACCTAATTCCATTGCAATAAAAGTCTTGAATCTTGAAGAATCAAGTATACCACCCATGCCAAGAACTCTCTGTCTTGTAACTCCAGATACAACGAAGGTTACATAAGCCATTATATCCATTGGATTTGTAACGACAATGTAAATAGCATCTGGACACTGATCGGTAAGTCTTTTAACTATTCCTCCCACTATTTCAGCATTCGCCATTAGTAAATCTTTTCTTCTCATACCGGGTTTTCTTGCAAGTCCGGCAGTTATTACAATTATGTCAGAACCTGCAAGGTCATCAAGACTATTTGTTCCTACAATGCTGCTTTTTACTCCTAAAACTGCCGTGTTCTGAAGAATGTCAAGAGCCTTTCCCTGTGGCATGCCTTCAACAATGTCAAAAAGCACCACATCAGCAAGTCCGCTGTTTGTTACGAAAAGGGCAAGTGTTGCTCCAACATTACCTGCACCTACAATGGCTATCTTTTTTCTCATTTTATTTCCTCCTTGATTTTATTCAAATCTTCCAAGTTATCTATGTTTAAAATTTTAACACTTCCGTCTATTCTCCTAAGAAGACCAGATAGAACCTTTCCTGGACCTATCTCAATGAAGGTACTAACTCCGTTAAGAATCATATACTTTACACAGTCTTGCCACCTTACAGGACTGTAAAGTTGCCTTATTAAGGCATCCTGTATTTCTTGAGCTTTGATTTTTTCAGAGGCATCAAAATTGCTGATTATGGGAATTTTTGCATCCTTTAATTTAAAATCTTCAAGGAATTCTGCCAGTTTTTCTGCTGCTTCTCTCATTAGTTTACAATGTGAAGGGATGCTTACCTGAAGGGGAACAACCTTTTTTGCCCCCCTTTCTTTTGCAAGCTCCATAGCCTTATTTATGCCCTGAGTTTGTCCTGAAACCACAATCTGTCCGGGACAGTTAAGATTTGCTAAATCAACATAAAAATTTGTTATGCTTTCACATATCTCTTTTACCATATTTTCATCAAGTCCTAAAATTGCAGCCATAGAACCTGTTCCTTCAGGTTGGGCAGACTGCATAAGTTGACCACGTTTTCTTGTT
>JAOAGB010000026.1 GCA_026415995.1 Thermodesulfovibrio sp.
TTAATGTTTGATCTTGGAAGATATTATAGAATTTTTTATGTAATTGGCTGGTCTTGGGGATTAGAGTCTATTTTGTTTCTAATTGCTTGGCACTTCTTTTTATATATCATAATCTGCCTAATTGAGTGGTCACCATCACTATTTGATTGGCTTGGAAAGGATAAACTTAAAGAGTTCTTTTCAAAACTTGGAATATGGGCAACTGTTTTCGGGGTAATAATAGCAGGAGGACATCAATCAGCACTTGGAGGGCTATTCCTAATAGCACCGACTAAAATTCATCCACTGTGGTATTCATCTTTACTTCCTTTGTTTTTCCTCATATCAGCCCTATTTGCTGGAATATCAATGGTAATTATAGAAAGTACAATATCTCATAAACTTTTCAGAGATAAAATCAAAAATTTTGATGAAACTGAATTCAAAATAAAAACCATAGGACTGGCTAAAGCATTAGTAGCAGTTCTATTTATTTATATCATCTTAAAGATACTTGACCTTGCCCACTATGATAATTGGCATTATCTTAATACTAATTATGGATATTGGTATCTTTTTGAAATTGTTGGATTTATATTAATCCCTGCATTAATTTTAATAAGTGCAATAAAAACAAAAAATGCCCTATTCGTACGAATCTCTGCTTTTATTGTTGTAGTCGGAGTAATAGTTAATAGATTTAACGTATCTCTTATTGCATATAACTGGCATATTCCTCTAATTGAAAAGTATTATCCCACATGGATGGAAATAGCCTTATCTTTAGGAGTTGTAACTTTAATTGTCTTATTTTATAGATTTATTGTAAGAAGAATGGCTATTTTGAGTTAATATGTGATATTAACAAAGCCTTTATAGTATCTGCTGCTTCTAATACTTTTTTACTTAAATCAGCACCAAAATTTGTATCTTCAGGTTGAATTCCCACTATAATTATACGAGAATTTAAATTTTTACTTATGTAATCAGCACAGAGCTTTAAAGCTGTTCTATGAGTAGATACCTCTATTCTCTTTAAATCCTCTGCTTCTAAAAAAATTATAGAACCTGGTTCTGCTTTCATTTCTAAGGCATCAATAAAAATAACAGTGTCTGGATTATTCTGTAAAATTTCTCCAAGATATCGCTCAGGACTATCTTCACAATCTATAACAATCGCATTTATTTTGTTTGTTATTTCCTTTGCAATATAGGAACCTATTGCATCATCTCCTCTTAATGGATTACCGATTGAAACAATAACTATTTTACCAATTAGACTGTTTAAGAACTCTTTAAGATTCAACTTTTGCTGCAATTATTGGTTTTATTTTCTTTTTAGACATTCCTACTGCCTGAGCAATTCCAAATAGAATTGCCTCTGGACGGGGGGGACATCCCGGAATATAAAGATTAACAGGAATAATTTTATCCACTCCACCAATTACATTGTAACTGTCAAACCATATTCCACCAGCAGTAGCACAGGAACCAAGAGCAATTACAATTTTTGGTTCTGGTGTAGCCTCATAAACTTTTCTAACAAAGTCAACAGTAGGCCGTGTAACTGGACCTGAAATAACAAGAGCATCGGCATGACGAGGAGAACTTACTGCTTTCATGCCAAATCTTTCAATATCATAATAGGGAGTAAGGATATCAAGAAGTTCTATATCACAGCCATTGCAAGCACCTGTATTTACATGGAATACCCAAATTGATTTTTTGAAAGCTTTCTGAGCTAATTTTTTAAGTAAAGACATGCCTCCCCTCCTTAATGGGTCATATTAATAATTCCCTTTGCTGCATTATCAATTAAGAAATTAAATAACTCTGGATAAATCCCTATAATAAGTAACAGAATAGCAAATAATAGAGAACAAAGTTTCATAATAAAAGATAAGGAGTCATTATTTTCTATATCTCTTGTTTCCGTCTTATTCCAAAAGACAAAGATTGCTGTTCTTATAAGAGCAAGAGCACTTATAAAGCCTGAGAATGCCAGCACAACAGCTGACCATAAAAATTTTTCCTCTGCAAGAGCCAAAATTATGGTAACAGAACTTAAAAAACTGCTAAAAGGAGGCATCCCTCCCACTGCCAAGGCTCCAATGAAAAAAGATACAGTTATTGTAGATATTTTATGTCTAATTTTTATTTCATCTATTAGCCTACTTCCACAAATATAAATTAATATTCCCACTGAGAAAAATAAGGCTCCTTTCATTAAGGTATGGTTTAATAAATGAAAGACACCTCCATATATCCCAGCATAGTTATTTAAAGCTAAAGCTGATGCTATAAATCCCATTTCACTGATACTACAGTAAGCAATAAGTTTTTTAATATCCTTTTGATTAAATGCCAGTATAGCGCCTAATAAAATGCCTATAGAGGAAAGAATTATAACTAAAATTTTTATTTCTTCCAAATTAAAAGCAAAAACCGTAACAGTACGAGCTAATCCATAAAAGCCAATTTTTGTTACCGCCCCGGCTAAAAAGACTGTAATAGCTGAGGGTGACTCTGCGTAAGTTTCTGGTAACCATATATGGAAAGGAAATAATCCAGCTTTAGTGAAAAAACCTATAATAAATAAAACCGCACAGGTAAAGGCGATATTTTTAGAAATATTACCCACATGTTGTCCTATATTGCTGATAGAGATTTCACTGCCAGAGGCATAACAGAGCAAAACAATACCAAGTAAACTAAAAAGTATTCCCACATTTACTATAAGAAGATACTTAAATCCTGCCTTAAGAGATTCTCTATTTAAATTAAAAGTTATCAAATAAACGGAAATAATACTGCTTAATTCAAGAGCAATATACATAAAAAAAAGATTATTTAGAGAAAAAGCAAGATTCATGAATCCGGTTGAAAGCATAATTGAACAAAAATATAAATAAAATTTATTTTTTCTATGGCTGTAAAGTTTAGGAAGCTCTTTTAAAGAATATATGATAACAAAAAGACTAACAAACTCAACCATTAACTGCATGAGAATACTAAAACCATCTATATAAACCCATTGTTCAGGCTGTAAAAATTTTAAATCTGAGTGATTAATTTTATCCAAACTAAAAAAAGTTGATAAGAAAGCTATAAAAATGCCAAATATTGATAAAACAGTATTTATAATTAAACTGCTACGAAAAATAAAAATTATGAATGCCATTAAAATTGGAACAATAAAGCTCAGAGAAGAAAGAAATACCTCACTATACATATACTTTTACTCCTCTAACTTATAAATATTGTTAGATTCTCTCAATTTTTTTATCTCTTCCAATATAAGAATCTCATTTAACCTTATTGTTAAATAAATTAAAAAGAATAGGGCTATTACAAAATTAAGAGTTAGAGCCAACTCTATTATCTTAGGCATATGAGGAATCATGCTTATTATTAAAAGATGAATACCGTTTTCAATAATAAAAAAACTAATTATCATTTTCGCAGTGTCTCTTTTTGATAGAAGTAAAAATAAACCATAAATAAAAAGAGTAAAACCGGCTGAAAAACAAGATAGTACATTTGGAAAAATTGATATCTTAATGGTATCAACAAAATTATATCCTACAGAAAGCACAACTATTGATAAAGCTATTGATAGAGGATGGGTTATAGATGGTTTAACTTCTCGTTCCAGTCTGTTTTTAAGAAGAATTATTAAAAGGATAGGCATTAAAAAAGCCCTAACCATTACATCTACTACAGCAATTAGATAAAGAGAGTTTATATTGCCAATATAGGCAAGAGTAAATACAGAAATGGCGATAAGTAAAGAATGAGGTATAAGACTATAGGAGGATAATCTTAAATTTTTTGATTCACCAGCAATAAAAGTAAAAAATAAAATTGCAAAGTAAATTATCTCCATATCACACTCCTAAGAGGGCTAAAAATATTGCAGTTATTGAAAATCCGGCAAGAGTTAAATTATATTTTAATGCCTGATCAATTCTTAGTCTCGGGTTTAATGCTTCAATAAGGGTGCTTATAAAAATTATTATGGTAACCTTAAGTAGAGCGATTATTGTATTTAGCAAAAAATTTTCGGTCATTGGCCAAGGTATGAAAATCTGGGAAAAAACAAGACAAAATAAAACCTGTTTTGACATATTTGCCCATTTTACACAGGCATACTTTGGTCCGCTTAATTCAATCAACACGCCCTCTGCAATTTCCTGTTCAGCCTCTGAAACATCGAATGGAATTTTACCAATGAGTGCCTGAAGAGATAAAAATACACATACCGTGGCTAAAAGCATTGATACATTTGGTCCATTTGAATAATACCAAGTAACAATATCTCCAATCTTGAAAGAACCTGCGTTTATAGCTCCTGTTATTAATGCAATAGCAAGTATAGGTTCTACTGAAAGATGAAGCATCATTTTACGGGATGCTCCTACATAGGCAAAAGGATTTTCTGATGCGGAGGCAGTTATTATAATAGCTATCCCAACAACTGTAATTATATAGATAAATAGAAAAATATCTCCCCAGAAATTGAAGGGTGGATTAAAATCAGTTATAGGAATCAGTAATGCTGCCATAGCTATGCTTATAACTGAAAGATATGGAGAGATTCTAAAAAGAGGATTTATGGTAGACTTTAAATCTTCTTTACCCATAAGTTTTAGGATGTCATAGTAAGATTGAAGGGGTGGAGGTCCCACTCTGCTTTGAATTAATGCTCTAACTTTTCTTGTAAATCCGTCAAAAAAGGGAGAAAGGAATAAAACTACAAATATATTTATAAGAGCTGACAAAATAATCCAACTCGTATTCATTTTTATCCTCCAAGCAAATAAAAAACTAAAAGAATTACTAATACGATTCCAATTATAAACAAGAAAGTATAGTGTTGAATAAGCCTATCATAGAGTTTTTCTATTAAATTAAAAAGTTTTTCAATTTTATTAGCAACAGGATAATATAACCATTCGTCAGGATTGATAATCTTTTTTATCCATAGGGGAACAGAAACTTTAAAAGATGGAAATTCTGAAGGATATAACCCTCTGAATTTGATTTTACCTATTTTAAAACTTACTAAATCCTTAAAAGGTTGATAAAAACTATGTCCCGTATAGGTTACCTCTTCAGGAGTGTGTTCCTTACCTCCATACCATGTATCTACATCCCTTTTAGGAGCTTGAGCATATTTCTCAAATGCAAAAATTAGCAGAGAAAAAATTAGTACAGAAAAAATAACAAAGATTGGAAACCATGCTCCTCCATAAAGACAATTAGGGCAGAAGTTAATACCTATTCCTGCAAAATTGGATATAAAAATTTCTGAAAAAGCTGGCAACTGTATCTCTGATACTGATAAAATAGCTTTATAAATTAGTTCAAGCGGAATTATTGGGAATAAGCCTGTAATAAGGCATAAAATAGCAAGCATAATTTGAGAGACGGTCATAGTCCAAGGGATATCTTTTTTATCATTCCTTAATGTTTTCAATTTACCCATAAACGACGAATTTACAAACTTAAGGAAAGAAGCTAAAGTAATGGCTGATATAAAAACAGAAATTATTCCAGAAATTATGAAAATGCCCTTTATTAAAAAGGAAGCATTACTAATCTTTGCTGTCCATATGGAAGATTCAAAAATTAAAAGCTTAGATACAAAACCATTAAACGGTGGTACTCCTGCAATAGATAAAGAACCTACAATAGCTGTCATCGTAGTCAAAGGCATTACTTTAATTAATCCTGAAACTTTATTTAGGTCAGTCGTTCCTGTTTTATAAAAGATAGCACCAGCATTGAGGAATAAAAGACTTTTATATATGGAGTTATTAAAAAGATGTAATAATCCTCCTGTAAGAGCTATCATTCCTAAAAAGGGATTAGTGTTTATAAAATAAAGTCCAGTTCCAATTCCCAGTAACATATAACCCACCTGCCCAATTGCATGAAAGGACATTAATCTCTTTGCCTCATCCTGAGTGAGTGCTGCAATTGTTCCTACAAAAATTGAGAAAACTCCTGCTGTAGCTATAATAAATCCCCAGATTTGAGTATTAGAAGAAAAAGGAATAACTGAGAGAAAAAATCTAAAAAGCGCATAAACTGCTAATTTAGACATTACCCCACCAAAAAAGGAAGAGGCAGAAGAGGGAGCCTGAGGATATGTATTAGGTAACCAAAAACCGAAGGGAAGAACTCCAGCTTTCGTAACAAAAGCTATAAATATTAAAAGACAAATAAAATTAAATAATAGCATATTATTTTCTATTAAAATAGAAAGTGCTTTTCTAATCTCTATGAAACTAAAATTATTACTATATGAATAAAGAATCACAGAGGCTAAAATTAAAAATGCCGTTGCCACATGCGTAGCAATAAAATACTGAAGTCCACCTTTAAGAGCCTCTCTTTTCTCTCTTTCGGAAATGACAAGCAACCAAGAACTTAAAGTCATTAACTCCCAGAAAAATATAAAAAACAGTAAATCTCTAATTATTACAATTCCCACACTGGATATAAAAAGTAGAAAAAGAAAGGGATAAAATCTATAAGCAGAATAAATCTTGTAAGCATTTAAATATTTCCATGAAAACATGGTTACACAAAAAGCAGCAATAGCGATTATTATAAGAAATAAAGCTGATAATGAATCAACAAAAACCTGAAAAGAAGAATTTAATAAAGGGCTTAATGAAAAAAACTCGTATTCTAATACTGTGTTTTTCAGAATAAGTTTCAAAGAAAAACATAAAATAAATCCCGAGAAAAAAGAAGTAATTATTAGGCTAACCATACCCGAAACAGATTTATTTTTTATAAATGAAGTAAAAACCATTCCCATTAGAAGCAACATTAAGGAAGCAGTTAAATAAGATATATATTCCATTTAATTACCTCCGTAAAGGGCTTTTACAAAGGGATATCCAATCAAAGGTGAGAGTAAGCTAAGAATTAAAAGACAAAGTAAACTAAATTTCATTGAAAAAGGGACTCTATTATTAGCAAGCAAAACCTTTTCTGAAGATACGCCGAAAAAAACCTTATGTCCCACAAA
Source organism: Thermodesulfovibrio sp. (assembly GCA_026415995.1). Lineage (GTDB taxonomy): Bacteria > Nitrospirota > Thermodesulfovibrionia > Thermodesulfovibrionales > Thermodesulfovibrionaceae > Thermodesulfovibrio. The sequence goes on from JAOAGB010000026.1 coordinate 7,025, forward strand.
AATATACCAACAAAAAGAAAGAAGGCTCTCTAAAATAGCAAGTAATCCAAAAATTGCCATATAGCTATTTTTAAGCTCAAAGGCTCCTGTAAAAATCATAAATTTACTCCAAAAACCTGAAAAAGGTGGAATACCAACTATTGAAAACATTCCAATAAGAAAACAGATTGTAAATAGAGGAAATCTATTGCTCAAGCCACTCAATTCTTTGATGCTTTTAGAACCTGTAACATAGGCAATTCCACCAACTGAAAGAAAAAGTAATCCCTTAGCAAAACCGTGATTTATTATATGAAAAACTCCCCCCATGCCCCCCGTATATGAGCCAAAAATACCAAGGGAAACTCCAAAAAGAATATAACCCAAATGCCCTATTGTAGAATATGCAAGAAGTTTTTTTAAGTCATCCTGAAAATAATATAAAATCACTGAAAGTATCATAGTTGTTATAGAAATTATTCCCATAAGAAAGGCACAACTCTCAGAGAGTGTTGAATTAGAAATATAAATTCTTGCCATTAAATAAACTCCTGCCTTTACCATCGCAGCAGCATGAAGATAGGCACTCACAGGAGTTGGTGCTACCATTGCATTAGGAAGCCAAGTAAAGAGAGGAATCTGAGCAGATTTTGTAGAAGCAGCAAAAAATAAAAGAGCAAATACAACTAATTTTGAAGAAGCTGACAGAGAATTTAAAACTGAAAAATCAAAGGATTTAACTTCTATGTACATTAATGTTAGCGCAATTAAAAAACCTAATCCACCAATATGAGTCATGATGAATGCCTTCAGTCCTGAAAAGATAGCTTTCTTATCTTTCGTATATGAAATCAAAGCCCATGAACAGATTGTGGTTATTTCCCAGAAAAAAAATATCTGCAAAAAATTTGTTGCAGTTACAATACCTACCATCGCTCCTATAAACAGAAGCATAAAGAAATAATAACTTCCATATGGAGTATAAAACCGATGATCAGCATTATGAGGAGACATGTAACCTGAAGAATATAAAATAACAAAAAAGCCTATTAACGTTATCAAAATAAGCATAATCGAAGTTAAAGAATCATTGATTAGACCAAAACTTATATCTGGATGAAGCCATCTGAAAAATAAAAAATCGTAGTCAAATCTTTGTTTAGATAAGATATTGATTAAGCTAAGACAAAAAGTAAAAAATGAAAAAACAGTAGCAATAACAACCGAAAATCTTCCTTTTGAAAAATATGCCAAAAAAGCTCCAATAAAAGGGATAACTAACATTAAGAATAACAATTCCATCTTTAATGACCTTTTTCTTGAATTTTCTTCTTACATTCAGAACATATCATAAGCCTCTTAATCTGTTCTTCACTTTTATCCTGTAATTTTGCTATTTGTTTATTTAATAAATTCTCAACAATAAAGGGTTTCCCGCATAAAAGACAATTAACCATTTTCAAATGAATTACTATTTCTAAATCCCTTTTATTATCAGTGGCAAGCTCAAATTCATGGGTAATCTGAATAGCTTTTTCAGGACAAACAGAAGCGCATCTGCCACAGTAAATACATCTACCTGAGGAAAACATTACAACTTTTTCACCATCAGTATTTTCAATGCTTATTAATCTTGAAGGACAAGTTCTTACACAATTTCCGCAACCAATACATTTATCAGTAATAACCTCCAGTCTTCCTCTTAGATTTTCAGGTGGTTTTAGAGGAACAAAGGGATAGGATCTTGTTATTTTTTTATGCCTTGATGAAAACAAAAGAGCCTTTATTTTGCTTTTAAACATCTTCTTAATTCCTCGGCAGTATATATCTGAACAGTTTTATTTCTTAAATCTATCGTTTCGTATCTTTCTGTACATGAAAAACATGGATCAATACTTGCAATTATCAAGGGTGCATCTGCTATTGAACCACCTTTAAGTAAAATAGAAATTGCCTGATAGTTTTGATAAGAAGGTGCTCTTACATTCCATCTATATGGTCTTCCTTCCGGGCCTGTCATAACATAATGAAAGAGCTGTCCTCTTGGAGCTTCTACATAAGATATTGCCTCTTTCCATGGTTCTATTTTAGAAAACTTTACAGAAGTATCTCCCTCTGGCATGCTTTTAACTACCTGCCGGAGAATGTTTATGGATATTAGAATTTCTTCAAGTCTTACCAGTGTTCTTGCCCAGACATCACCTTCTTTTCTTAAAGGTACTCTAAAATCTAATTTGGAATAGGCAGCATATGGGAAATTAACTCTCATATCAATATTTATTCCCGATGCTCTTGCTACAGGTCCTCCTACAAAAAATTTCTTTGCCTCATCTTGAATAAGTACTCCCACATTTTTAAATCTTAATTGAATAACCTCATCATCTATAATAATTTCTCTTAATTCTTTTACATCCTTTTCAATCTGATTTATAACTTCTTCCATATCTTTTAAATGCTGAGGCAGAATGTCAATTGTTACTCCTCCAACAATATTTATTCCATAGGTCTTTCTATTACCTGTTATCATTTCACATAAATACATTACAGGCTCACGGATTCTCCAAGCCTGCATAAAAAGTGTATCAAATCCAACAATATGAGCTGCCAGCCCAACCCATAAAAGATGACTATGAATTCTTTCAAGCTCAAGAAACATTGTACGTATGTATTTAGCTCTATCTGGTATTTCAAGACTTGCAGCCTTTTCAACAGCCTGACAGTATGCTGTAGAATGAACAAATCCGCATATTCCACAAATTCTCTCTGCAAGAAAAGGAATCTGTTGATAATTAAGAGCACTTTCTGCAAGTTTTTCAATACCTCTATGAACATAAAAACCTCTATAGTCAAAATCAACAATTTCTTCACCCTCCACAATTAGTCTAAAATATGCAGGCTCTTCCAAAGAAGGATAAAAAGGACCAAGAGGAATCACGGTTCTACCCTCACCTGGTTTTTTTAACTCCATAGTAGGTTCTGATTTAACAGG
>JAOAGB010000088.1 GCA_026415995.1 Thermodesulfovibrio sp.
CTTTCCTTCTATAAACTCCTCCACCATATTTTTTGCAACTTCATCAGGATACTGTACTCTTGGATGCTTCATAAAATAAGCTGAGGGTGAGATAAGTAAACCACCTATGCCCCTGTCAAGAGCTAATTTACAACATCTTATTGCATCAATAACAACTCCTGCACTATTTGGTGAATCCTCCACACTTAATCTAAGCTCTAGATTTATTGGAACATTCCCAAAAATTTCGCCTTCTATTCTTAAAAAACATACTTTATTATCATTCATCCATGGAATATAATCAGAAGGTCCAATGTGAACATGTTCTGCTGAGAGGTCATGGGTAATCTGACTTGTCACTGCCTCTGTCTTTGAAATCTTTTTTGAAGCAAGTCTGCTACGATTAAGCATATTAAGAAAATCTGTATTACCACCCACATTTAATTGATAGGTATTAGTTATTTTTACTCCTCTGTCCATACAAAGCTTTGTAAGAACTCTATGGACAATTGTAGCTCCAATCTGACTTTTTATATCATCCCCTATTATTGGAATCTTCTTTTTTTCGAACTTTTTTATCCATTCATCATTTGAAGCAATAAAAACTGGGATACAATTAATAAAAGCAACACCTGCTTCAAGAGCACATTGAGCATAATATCTTGTTGCTTCTTCGGAGCCTACGGGAAGATAGCTTACCATTATTTCTGCTTCTGTTTCTTTAAGAACCCTAACCACATCTACCGGCTTTTCATTGGAAGGAATAAATCTCTTATCATTAGGATAATCCTTCATATGTTCTGCAACTCCATCAAGAATAGGCCCCATGGAAACTTTAACAGGATATTCTGGGAGGTCTGAATAAAATATCTTAGTGCAATTAGGTTTTGCAAAGACAGCCTCTTTAAGAGGCTTATTCACTTTTCTTTTATCTATGTCAAAAGCGGCAACAACTTCTATGTCTCCAGGAAAATATCCTCCTAAATTGAAATGCATTAATCCTGGAATTTTATCCTCTGAACTATGTTTTTTATAATATTCAATTCCCTGAATAAGAGCACTTGCACAGTTTCCAAGTCCAACAATAGCAAGTTTTATTTTCCCCATTCTTGTCTCCTTGTGATTTTGGTTTGAAAAAATGCTAAAACAAAATTTTATAAACTAATAAATATCTTTATGTCAAGCTTTAGAATGTTGATTTAATTGAGCATTGGATTTTACAATATCTTTTAAGTGTGACAGAAACATTAACTTACATAAATAATTTTTTAAAATATATAAAACTTCAGAGGGGAGATTCACCTCACACATTAAGAGCATACAAAAATGATCTCAAAGAATTTTTTAATTTTGCCAAATTGGCTCCTGAAAAAATAGACTCTATGATTATAAGGGGTTTTATTTCAGAGCAAATTCTAAAAGGCAAAGCAAAAACAACAGTTTCAAGAAAACTCTCTACAATAAGATCATTTTTTGCCTATCTCTATAATGAAGGAATTATCAAAATTAATCCTGCAAGATCGGTTTCCTCTTTAAAGGTAAATAGAAGATTACCGAAATTTCTTACAGTAGATGATGTTTTCAAACTTGTTGAAGCGCCTTCTGAAGATAAATTCACTGTCCAGCGGGATAAAGCAATTCTTGAACTTCTATATGGCTGCGGAGTAAGGGTAAGTGAAATATGTAATCTAAATCTTGAAGATGTTGATTTAAAAGAAGGTTTTATAAAAGTAAAGGGAAAGGGCAATAAAGAAAGAATTGTTCCAACAGGAATAAAAGCAAAGGAGGCATTGAAAAAATATCTTGCCATGAGGCAAATTTTAAGAATAAAAAAGAATTTTCCTGCTCAGGAAACGCCTCTTTTTATAAATAACAGAGGCGGTAGACTGTCAGATAGACAGATAAGAAGAATTGTCTTTAAATATGCAAGAGCCATTGGATTGGCAGATAGAATCGGACCTCATACTCTCAGACACACCTTTGCAAGTCATCTTCTAATGGAAGGTGCAGATTTAAGAGTAATTCAAGAATTACTTGGACATTCTTCTCTTTCAACAACTCAAATTTATACACACATTGATTTAAAGCATTTAATAGAAATTTACGACAAATCCCATCCGCTCACAAAGGAGGATATTTAAATGGAATTTTATGGAACAACAGTTTTATGCGTAAAAAGAGATAATTCAGTTGTAATAGCATCTGATGGGCAAGTTACATTTGGAAATACTGTGCTTAAACATAATGCAAAAAAAATAAGAAGACTCTATGATGGAAAAGTTCTAACTGGTTTTGCAGGTTCAACAGCCGATGCTTTTACTCTCTTTGAAAGATTTGAAGGAAAACTGGAAACATATAAAGGAAATATACTTAGAGCTGCCGTGGAACTGGCTAAAGATTGGAGAACTGACAAAATTCTAAGAAGACTTGAAGCATTGCTAATTGTTGCAGACAAAGAGCATATATTGATTATCTCAGGTAATGGAGACGTTATTGAACCTGAAGAGGGAATTGCAGCTATTGGCTCCGGTGGGCCATTTGCTTACTCTGCTGCAAAGGCACTTTATGATAATACGGAACTTTCTGCTAAAGAAATTGCTCAAAAAGCAATGGAAATTGCATCAAAAATATGTATCTATACAAATAACATGATTATAATGGAGGAATTAGAATAATGGAAAACCTTACTCCCAAAAAAATCGTTGAAGAACTGGATAAATTTATTATTGGACAGGAAAAGGCAAAAAAAGCAGTAGCAATCGCGCTTAGAAACAGATTTAGGAGGCAACTTCTTCCACAGCAATTAAGAGACGAGGTTTTACCTAAAAATATTTTAATGATAGGACCAACAGGTGTGGGAAAAACAGAAATTGCAAGAAGACTTGCAAAACTGGTAAATGCACCATTTGTAAAAGTTGAAGCGTCAAAATTTACTGAAGTAGGATATGTTGGCAGAGATGTAGAATCTATTATAAGAGATATTACAGAAGTCTCTATGAACATGGTTAAACAGGAACATTCACAGAGAGTTCAGGAAAAAGCTAAACAGTTGGCAGAAGAGAGAGTTCTTGATATTTTATTGCCTCAACCAAGATATACAAGAGAGATTAATGAAGCAGAAGAAAAATCAAGATATCAGGAAACAAGAGAAAAATTGAGAAAACAATTGCGAGAAGGTTTGTTAGATGAAAGATATGTAGAAATTGATTTAAAAGAAAAAGTTATACCTTTTGGAGTTATTTCTAATGTGGCTATGGAAGAAATTGAAATAAACCTTAAAGAAATGCTCGGAAGTTTTCTTCCAGAAAAAGTAAAGAGAAAAAAGGTAAAAATTTCAGAAGCCCTTACAATATTTACCCAGGAAGAAGCTAATAAATTAATAGACATGGAAAAAGTAACAAAAGAAGCAATTGAACGCGTTGAACAAACAGGAATTGTATTTATTGATGAAATTGACAAAATTGCGTCCCGTGGCAGTTCTTACGGTCCTGATGTATCTCGTGAAGGAGTGCAGAGAGATTTGCTCCCCATAGTGGAAGGTTCTACAGTTACAACTAAGTATGGTCCCGTGAAAACAGATCATATACTTTTTATTGCTGCAGGTGCATTTCATGTAGCAAAACCTTCTGACTTAATTCCAGAACTTCAGGGTAGATTTCCTATAAGAGTAGAACTTAGCTCCCTCGGTAAAGAGGAATTTATAAAAATTCTTACCGAACCAGATAATGCTTTAATTAAACAATATATAGCCCTTTTAAACACAGAAGGCGTAGACCTTGAATTTACTGAAGATGGAATTGCGGAAATTGCAGAGATTTCTCAAATTGTCAATGAAAAAACAGAAAACATAGGTGCAAGAAGACTTCATACAGTAATGGAAAAACTTCTTGAAGATATTTCCTTCAATGCCTCAGAACTAAAAGGACAAAAAATAGTTATTAATTCACAATTTGTTAAAGAAAAACTCAGTGAAATAGTTAAGAGTGAAGACCTTAGCAGATATATTTTATAAAATTAGGGCTGAAGGATTAAAAATTAATATCATTTGCTTATTTTTTTTAATGACAATTTCCTGTGCACCAGCAAAGAAAATAACAACCCTTGAGCATCCCTCAATGGATGCAAAAAGAGGCGTTGCTACATGGTATGGATCAGAATTTCATGGAAGGCCTACTGCTTCAGGAGAGATATACAACATGTATGAGTATACCTGTGCTCATAGAGAATATCCCTTTGGTACAAAGCTCAGGGTTATAAATCTTAGAAACGGTAAAGATGTGGTATGCACTGTAAATGATAGAGGACCTTTTATTCTCGGCAGGGATATTGATTTGTCTTATGCTTCAGCAAAACAAATTGATCTCATTGGAACAGGAATGACAGAAGTTTTAATGGAGCCCGTTGGTAGAGATTCCAATTATATTAGGCATGTCAAATATAGTCCAATTTCTGGCCAGTTAACAATACAAGTAGGAGCATTTAAAGATTTTGACAATGCAATCAGGTTAAAGCAATCTCTTAGCCTTAATTATAACAATGTTTACATAACTAAAACTGTTCTAAGAGGAGAAACCTTTTATAGAGTAAGAGTTGGTAAATTTAAAAACTATGACGAAGCATATAGTATTGCCAAAATTATGGGGCAGGAAGGCTATAAAGTACTCATAACAACTTTTGATGGAGGCTTAAAAGATGAAATTTGAAACTTTTGAGGACGTAGTGAGATTTCATGGACACAGTTGTCCAGGACTTGCCTTAGGATACAGAGTTGCCCTGGCAGCTATTGAAGAGTTGAATATAAAACGGGCTGAAGATGAAGAGATTGTCTGCATAGTTGAAAATGACTCTTGTGCAGTAGATGCCATTCAGATACTTACAGGATGTACCTTTGGAAAAGGAAACCTCGTATTCAAAGATTACGGAAAACAGGTTTATACATTTTTTGACAGAAAAAAGGAAAGAGCAGTAAGAATATCAATAGATTTTGAATTTAAAGAAACAGACGAAGAAAAAGCACTTTGGCAAAAATTTATAAATGGAGATAGAAATCCTGAAATATTAGGCTTTATAAACAAAAGGAAAGCTGAAAAAATAAACCAAATACTTAATTCTGAAAGAGATAGAATCCTCAAAATTACATATCCTGAATACAAACCTCCTCACGAGGCGAGAATATTTAAAAGTATAAGATGTGAACAATGTGGAGAAAAAGTAGCAGAAATTAAAGCAAGGCTTCTTAATGGTAAAACTCTCTGCATTCCCTGTTTTGAGGCACAACTATGCAAGAAATAGAAATCACCCTTACAGGAATTGCCCATCTCGGAGAGGCTATTGGCAAATACGAAGGGAAAATTATATTTGTGCCTTATGCCATACCGGGAGAAACTATTAAATGCCGTATATTAAAAGATGAAGGAGATTACTACAGAGGTGAAATTATAGACATAATTGAACCTTCCTTTTTCAGAGAAACACCTCCTTGCGAATTATTTGGCAGCTGCGGGGGATGTAGTTTTCAACATGTATCATATACCTATCAAACAAAGCTTAAAGAAATTGTAGTAATGGAACAACTTAAAAGAATCGGTGGTTTTGAAAATCCAGAAGATTTCACAAATTTAACGATTAAAGCAGAAAACCCCTATAACTATCGTAACAGAGCAGATTTTTCAATAAACAGAGATAAACTTTTAGGGTTTAAAATTAGAGGCACCCATAAATTCCTTCACGTTAAATACTGTCATATAATGCATGAAAAAATTAATCAAATACTATCACTTCTTCAAGGAAAAATGCCTAAAAGAAAAACTCATAATATTACCATAAGATATGGCGTAAATACTGGAAATTATCTTATTCAGCCAGAAATTGATATAGATGCATTAAAGACCGGACAGATTTCTTATACTGAGAAACTCTTCAACAAAGAATTTAAAATATCAGCACCTTCCTTTTTTCAGGTGAATAGCTATCAAGCTGAAAACTTAATCAAGACCGTATTAGGTTACATATCAAGTGAAGATAAAACTATAATAGATGCCTATGCAGGAGTAGGAACGTTCACAGTTTTTCTTGCTCAAAAGGCAGAGAGAGTCATTGCAATTGAGGAAAGCCG
>JAOAGB010000031.1 GCA_026415995.1 Thermodesulfovibrio sp.
TATGTCTATAATAACAACCTATGATGGTTGTTATTGGTATATAAAAAGATTAAATGGAGGGGTTTAAATGAAAAATAAAAAACTTATTCTTTTTCTTATTTTAATTTTGTTACCTAAATGTGCCTATGCAATGCACATAGGCGAAGGACTTTTGCCACCCTTTTGGGCAGCTCTTTACTACATATTAATGCTTCCATTTGTAATAAAGGGTGCAATTAAAATTAAAATGGCAGATAACAAGGATGTGAAGATGTTAATGGCACTCTCTGGAGCCTTTATATTTCTTTTATCTGCTTTAAAACTTCCATCTGTTACAGGTTCTTGTTCTCATCCTACAGGAACAGGACTTGCAGCAATATTATTTGGCCCCTTTGTAACATCCTTTTTGTCTATGATAGTTCTTATATTTCAAGCATTGCTTTTAGCCCACGGTGGAATAACAACCCTTGGTGCAAATACCTTTTCAATGGGAGTTGTAGGTCCCTTTGTAGCATTTATAATTTATAAATTCTTAAAAAATAAAAATAAAAGTTTAGCAGTATTTTTAGCAGCATTCTTTGGAGATTTTACAACCTATATTATTACATCTATACAGCTTGCACTTGCCTTTAATAAGACAGGTTTTATAGGTTCATTTATAAAATTTGTTTCAATATTTGCAATAACACAGATTCCACTTGCAATAATGGAGGGAATACTGACAGTTGTAATTTTTGAATATATAGAAAGACACTCATCAGAAGAGATAAAGATTTTGGAGGTGTAATAATGAAGAGAAGGAATATATTTTTACTTTCCCTTTGTGCTCTTTTGGTTGTTATATCTCTTTTCATAGGCTCAAGGGGAGGTGAATTTGGAGGAGCAGATGATTTGATTGAAGAGAAGATTGTTGAGATAGATGGCAATTATAAGCCTTGGTTTAGTTCAATATGGGAACCACCTTCAGGAGAAATTGAAAGCCTTTTATTTGCTCTACAGGCAGGACTTGGTGCATATTTTATAGGTTATTATGTAGGAAGGAAGAAGAATGTTAAAGAGTGTTGATATGTACTCAAGAAATAGCAGTGCCAGATACATACATCCAGTGGAGAAGTTTATATTTTGTGTATTTTCTATTGTAATAATAAGCTCCTGTGAAAATATAAAAGTAATGTTTCTAAACTCAATTTTTATGATACTTCTTCACCTTTATTTTAAAACTCCAAAAAAATTAGTATTTAAATATATTTTAGGAATAATAGGTTTTTCTATTGTATCTGGTGCTGTTTATTCCTTTGAAATGGGAATAGATTTTTTTAGGATTATTCTTTTAAGAAGCTTTTTATCTTCCTTAATATTAACTTTGTTTATTTTTACCACTCCTATTGATGATATTTTAGGATGTTTAAAAAGGGTTTCAATTTTAAAGGACACAGCAGAAATTATGGAGATGATGTTTAGGTTTTTATTTGTCCTTGAGGATGAAGTGATGATTATAAATAAATCAATGAAGTCAAGATGTGGTTTCTTAGGGATAAAGGCAAAGATAGAGGATACAGGTAGGCTCTCTGCGGTTCTTTTTATAAATACCTTAAAGAGATACAAAGAAATAAAGGATGCATTAAATACAAGATGCTACATAGGTAGAAGCTCAAATTTGAGGAATTTTAGTTTAAGTTTTAAAAGATTAGCCTTAATACTTATATATTTATCTTTTTTGGTACTTTTATCTTAATTAGTTTTAGGAGTGATTTTATGAAGATAATGATTCAGGGAACATCATCATCCTGTGGTAAAAGTTTAACAGCTGCAGCACTATGTAGGATATTTTATAAGGATGGATATAGTGTTTGTCCCTTTAAGTCTCAAAATATGTCCCTCAATTCCTTTGTAACAATAGAAGGATATGAGATGGGAAGGGCTCAGGCTCTTCAGGCCTTTGCTGCAAATATTGAACCTAAGGTTTATATGAATCCCATTTTATTAAAGCCTACAACAGACCACAAAAGTCAAGTCATTTTTATGGGAAAACCAATTTCTAATATGGGAGCAAAGGAGTATTTTGATTTTAAACCACGTTTAAAGAACAAAGTATATGAAATTTATAAAGAAATTGAAGATAAGTATGATGTGGTTGTTATAGAGGGGGCTGGAAGTCCTGCAGAGATTAACTTAAAGAAAGATGATTTTGTAAATATGGGCATGGCAGAGTTGGTAGATAGCAATGTAATACTTGTGGCAGATATAGATAGAGGTGGCGTATTTGCCCAAATATATGGTACATATATGCTTCTTGACGAGAAGGAGAGAAGAAGAATAAAGGGAGTTATTATAAATAAATTTCGAGGAGATAAATCACTGCTCGAGCCTGGAATAAAGATGCTTGAGGAACTTATACCAGTAAAGGTCATTGGGATTATACCATATTTTGAGTTTAACTTAGATGATGAGGATAGTGCATCAGGTTTTAAAAACTTTTTAAGAGAAGGAATAAATGTAGCTGTAGTTAGGCTACCTAAAATATCAAATTTTACTGATTTTGATGCCTTTAAGTTTGAGGAGGATGTAACGTTAAAATTTATATCAAGACCAGAGGAGATGGCAGGTTCTGATATGGTTATTATTTCAGGAAGTAAAAATACAATATCTGATTTAAGATGGCTAAAGCAAAAGGGGTTTGAAGAAGCAATAAAAAATTTTGATGGAATTGTATTTGGTATATGTGGTGGATACCAAATGATGGGAAAAGAGCTAGTCGATGAAGAAGGAGTAGAAGTCCAAAAGGGAGAATATGAGGAGGGACTTGGTATATTTGAAACAAAAACAGTATTTTTAAAGGAAAAGAGACTTGAGAGAGTAGAAGGCACAGCCTTTTCCAATAGAGTTTATGGATATGAAATACATATGGGATTAACAGTAAATAATAAAAATCCCTTTGTATATTTAAAGGATAGGTTAGATGGAGATTATAAAGAAGATAGATTTTATGGAACCTATGTTCACGGAATTTTTGATTCAGGAGAGTTTAGAAGTTATATATTAAACAAAATAAGAAGAAAAAAGGGATTAGAGGAAAAAAGTTCGTTAGATTTAAATGAGATAAGAAGCAGGGAGCTTGATAGGCTTGAGGAAATCTTCAGGGAAAATGTTGATATTGAGTATATATATAGTCTACTATGATGGATTTAATACTTGCATTTGTATTAGATTTAATTTTAGGTGACCCAGAAGATTTTCCTCATCCTGTGAAGTTAATGGGAAAGATTATATCCTTAGAGGAGAAGGTTTCAAGAAGGCTTTTTAAAGGAAATATGCTCTATTTTGCAGGTTTTTTGATTGTATTTTTTAACGTAATAATTGCCTTTTTTATACCTCTTTATATTTTAAATTTATTAAAACCATATAAAGTAATCTATCACATAGTAAATACTTACCTACTCTATACTACAATTGCAGCAAGATGCCTCTCAGATGAAGCAAATAAGGTTCATAATGCTTTAAGGGAATCTTTAGAAAGTGCAAGACTTAGACTTTCATATATTGTTGGACGTGATACTAAAAATTTAAAGGAGGAAGAAATTGTACGTGCAACAGTAGAAACTGTAGCAGAAAATACTTCAGATGGAGTAATAGCACCTCTTTTTTATGCAAGCATATATGGAGCACCATTAGCCCTTTGTTATAAGATGATAAATACAATGGATTCTATGCTCGGATATAAAAACGAGAGATTTAAAAGGATAGGATTTTTTCCTGCAAAGACTGATGATATAGCAAACTTTATTCCTGCAAGGTTAACAGGGCTACTTATGGTGTTATCCAACCCTAAATATATAAAAAGGTCCTTTAGGATTATGATTAGGGATAGAAAAAATCATAAAAGTCCAAACTGTGCATATCCAGAGGGAGCAGCTGCAGGAATACTTGGAGTTCAACTTGGAGGGAGTAATTATTATTTTGGTGAACTTGTTGAAAAACCAACTATAGGGGATAGGTTAAGGCCACTTCAGAGGGATGACATAAAGAAAAGTATAGTGATTATGTATAAAACAGAGATTTTATATATATTCTTATTTACAGTAGTTTGGTGGTGTTTAAGATGAGGCACGGAGGATGTATATATCAATTTAATAAAGAAAGTATAATAGATTTTTCAAGTAACATAAATCCAATAAGATATGATATAAACATTGATTTTAAAGATGCATATATCTATCCAGACTTAGAATATAGAGAATTAAAGGAGGCAGTAGCAGAATATTTAGGATGCAAAAAAGAAAATGTTGTTTTAGGAAATGGTGCTGTAGAGATTATAGATGCCTTTATTTGTGCCTTTAAAAGGATTGTTGTATGTATTCCCTGCTTTAGTGAATACATAGAAAGGGCAGTTATTAGAGAAAAGGATATTTTAAAGATACCACTTGATAAAAATTTTAATGTTGATGTAAATAGGTTTAAGGATTTAAAGAGAGGAGACCTATTAATTCTTGGAAACCCTAATAATCCAACTGGTTTGAGGATACCAAAAGATATTCTTTTAGAAATATATGAAATCTGTACTAAAAGAGATGTTTTTCTTCTTTTAGATGAGGCCTTTTATGAGTTTTCTTGTGACTATGACAGTATAGAGCTTTTAAAAGATAAGAGCAATGTGGCAATAATAAGGGCTGCTACAAAGTTCTTTTCTCTTCCTGGTATAAGACTTGGATATGCTTATGTTTCGATAGATATTAAAGAAAAGATAGATAAATTACTTCTTCCTTGGAATGTAAATTCCTTTGCAAATGCATTGGCATTTAAATTCTTAAGAGATAGAGAGTATTTAAGAGTTTCTAAAGAGTATATTGAAAAAGAGAGAAGATACATGCTTATGGAGTTACAAAGCATTGAGAATATAGTTGCATATAATACGCATTCAAATTTTATATTGATAAAGCTATTAAAACA
>JAOAGB010000102.1 GCA_026415995.1 Thermodesulfovibrio sp.
CATCCCCATTATTGTATCCCCTGGTTGTAGAAAGGCAAAATAAACAGCCATATTTGCCTGAGTTCCAGAATGGGGTTGAACATTCACATGTTCAACTTTGAAAAGTTCTTTTGCTCTTTCTTGAGCAAGTCTCTCAATTTCATCAGCATATTGACATCCACCATAATATCTTCTTCCTGGATATCCTTCAGCATATTTATTGGTAAAGAGAGAGCCCTGTGCTTCCATAACTGCTTTGCTTGCATAGTTTTCAGAGGCAATCATAAGAATTTTGTTTGTCTCTCTTTTTTTCTCTTGTCGAATTAAATTATAAATCTCTAAATCCACTTCTCTTAAAGACTTCATTTTCACTAATCTATAACCTTCCTTTCTATAAGATTTAATTTTTCAAGCCTCTTTAAATGTCTGTCACCTTCAAAATTTGTTGTAAGCCATGTTTTAACTATCTCTTTTGCAAGTCCTGTTCCAATAACCCGAGCTCCCATGCAAAGAATATTAGCATCATTATGAAGTCTGGACATTTTTGCAGTGAATAGATCATTACAAAGGGCTGCTCTTACATTTTTAAATTTATTTGCTACTATAGACATTCCTATACCAGTACCACAGATTAATATCCCTCTTTCATAGATGCCTTCAGAGACAGCCTTTGCAACAGCCTCGGCATAGTCAGGATAATCCACAGAGCAAGATGTACCAGTTCCCATATCAATCACCTCATAGCCTATTTCTTCTATGAACTTAGTAATAATTCCCTTAAGTTCATAACCTGCGTGATCTGCTCCAATTGCTATCTTCATGTTGAGTATTATATATAATTAATAGAAAATTAGTAAATCTCTAAAAACTTGATAGGAGACAAAACTTACTCAAGTTGATTTATGATTCGTAATATTTCTTTTATACCCTTTTCTGCTAATGATAAAAGTTGAAATAAATTTTCCTTTGAAAACGGTAACATCTCAGCTGTACCTTGAATTTCTATAAATTTTCCGGAGCCTGTCATAACAACGTTCATATCCACTTCAGCCTGAGAATCTTCTGCGTAACATAAATCAAGTCTGGGCTCTCCCAATACAATTCCTACGCTTATTGCTGCAACGTTATCTTTAATTGGATTAGAAGCAATCATTCCCGTATCCATTCCTCTTTTTATTGCTTCTCTCAAAGCTAAATATCCTCCAGTTATAGATGCGGTTCTTGTTCCACCGTCAGCTTCAATTACATCACAATCAATCCATATAGTTCTCTCTCCCAGTTTTTCAAGATCAATTACTGCTCTAAGAGACCTTCCGATTAACCTTTGAATTTCATGAGTTCTACCTCCAACTCTGCCAGCAGTTGATTCTCTTAGCATTCTTATGGGCGTAGATCGAGGTAACATTCCATACTCAGCAGTAATCCAACCTTTTTTTTGATCTTTTAAAAATGGAGGGACTTTGTTTTCAATTGAAGCTGTGCATATTACTCTGGTATGACCTAATTCTATTAAAACCGAACCATCTGCGTTTTTTATAAAATTTTTTTCTACCTTTATGGGTCTTAATT
This sequence comes from Thermodesulfovibrio sp., assembly GCA_026415995.1. Classification (GTDB taxonomy): domain Bacteria; phylum Nitrospirota; class Thermodesulfovibrionia; order Thermodesulfovibrionales; family Thermodesulfovibrionaceae; genus Thermodesulfovibrio. Next base: position 1,549 of record JAOAGB010000102.1, read on the forward strand.
CATCATTTTTTCTTCCATCAGGTCTCATTTTGTTATTTCCTCCAATTCAAGAGAAATTTTAGAAATATTGTCAATTTCAAAATTTAAAAATATTTCTCCTATTTTTTTAAATCTATCAGGAGCATCAGTCACATAAAATATTTTAGTATTTTCTGTTTTCCGAGTATTTAAGAGATTATTCTCTATTAGCAGTCTCTTAACATCCTGAGCTACTGCTTCAGCAGAATCAACAAGATTTATGTCTTTCATATATTTTTTTATTGATTTTTTTAATAATGGATAATGTGTACAGCCAAGAATTAGAGTATCAATACCGCTTTCTTTAATTTCCATTAAATATTTTTCTATTATTAAATCAGCAATGGCACCTTCAAGTATTCCTTCTTCTACAATCGGTACAAAAAGAGGACAAGCCTTTGATATGACAAATACGTCATCCTTTAAACTTTTTATAGTCAAAGGATAGGCTTTGCTTTTAATTGTCGCTTCAGTTCCAATAACTCCGATTTTATTGTTTTTTGTAATTGTTAAAGCTGTTTTTGCTCCTGGTTCTATAACTCCTATAATAGGAATATCAAAATTTTTTCTTAAGGTCTCGATACTTATAGAGGATGAAGTATTACAGGCTACTACAAGAAGTTTAATACCCTTTTTATATAAAAATTCAGCACATTGAAGAGAATATTTTATTACAGTTTCCGGAGAACGAATTCCATAAGGTACTCTAGCGGTGTCACCTAAATAAATTAGATTTTCATTTGGAAGTAATTTATAAATTTCCTTAAGAACAGTAAGTCCTCCTACTCCTGAATCAAAAATTCCTATGGGTTTATCTTTCATTAACTTTCCTCCACAGATTCCTTTAGAGAATCAATTAAGATATGTCCAGCCAGAGTTTCTTTTTCTGAACTTGATAATAATATTTTAACATCTGATATCCAAATAAAGTTAGTTTTTAAAGTTAGATACAAAGACTTTAAGAGATAAAATTCTTCTTTTGCATCCATAGGTACAGAAAAGTTTGATGACAAGTCTAAATAGACCTTATTGGTTTTATCTCTATAGATTCCTATTATTTTAGTTTTATCGAGGGGAGATCGTAAATTACTGATAAAATTTTCTAAAACTCTCTCTATTTTTCTTAATTCATTGTTTTCTTTTGATAAATATATTTCTTTTTTTATTATATCATTGTTTTGATATAGGAATACTTTAAAGTTTTCTAATTCGGGTTCTTTTTTAGATACTTTTTGATTTTTTTCTTCTTTGGAAATAATAAAAATTATAAATGTTGTTAAAGCTATCACCATTAATATTAAGATAATTATTATTTTTTTCTTTTTCATCTTTTACTCGTTAGGTTTTAAGTTTATTAATTCATAGATACTTTCGACAGTATTGTCAATGAACTTATTTACATATTTTCTATCACTTTGAAGACTTCTTTGAGGAAGCTCTACCATGATTAATGGTAATTTTAAGTTTGTTTCTTTATATACTGGGATCTTTTCTTTTAATACAGGTTCAGAATAATTTTTTTCAATTTTGCCTTTCAATATATTTATAAATTTTTCCATATCTTTTTTATATTCCTGTTTATTTTTTTCTTTGTCATAATTAGAATAGATTTTAAAAAAGTCATCATTTGATATGTGGATACTGAGAAACATAAATATTTTCTGATTTTCTCCAATTTTTAATCTTTCTCTGACAGGAATCTCAACATCTGAAGCACGAGTTAATAAACTATTTATACCTTTTTTGGTTAATTTTGCATTAATTTCCCTTGCAATAAATAATGTTAAGTCTTTTTCTGTCATATTTTCATAAAAGATACCTGTATCCTTACCTCCGTGGCCAGCATCAATTATAATTGATAAAGCCTTTTTGTTGCTCATTCTATCTGTAGTTATTAATTGATTTGAATAAATATCAATAACAACTCTATTTGGAGAAATGAGTTTGTAAATTTTAAAATCCTTGAATTCTGGAGTATTAATAATGTGATATTTATCAAATTTTTTTATATAAAATTCTTTTATAAATTCACCTTCTGTTAAAATTTTACCTTGAAACTCGATGTTAAACTCCTCTGGAAAAGAAATCTTAATTTTATTATTTTTAATGGCTGTAATATTTAATGAGTCCTTTGTTTGCTCATCGTTACAATGTAAAACAAGTCTGTAAAAATCTTTATGTTTACCGATTTTCAATATTATTTTCTTTAATTCTTCCTGGGCGAAGCAAATTGAAGGTGAATATATCAAAAGAAATATTAAAAAAATTTTTATAAAATTCATATTTAAGGTTTGGGAGTTCTTAAGAACCTTATACCTGTCCATATTATAATCAAGGCAAATATTATTCTTAGATTAGCCTCTGAAAGAGCATGAGCGATGTTTGAACCAATATATGTACCAGCAATAATTCCTAATATAAGTCCGGGAAGCAAGTTTTTAATAACATTGCCAAGCTTCAAATGAGTGTATGCTCCGACTGCACCAGCTGGAACCATGCACAACAGTGATGTACCTTGAGCTATATGTTGTCCGTAATTCAAAATTATTACAAGGGCAGGAACCATTACAGTACCACCGCCTATTCCCATCATTCCTGCGAGAAAACCAGCAAAAAGCCCGATTAGTAGAAGTATAATAATTTTTAAAATACCTGTAAATTCAAAATGATATAAATTGGCAAGATAGGGCTTTAAAATAAGGATTAAGGCAGCAAAAATTAAAAAACCTCCAAAGGCTCTTTTAAGTTTCCATTCTGGAAGGCTATGAGCAAATTTAGCTCCTGCTCTTGCAGTAAAAATTGCTGTAACTGCAAGAATTAGGGAAGCAATAACATCTACTGAACCTTTTAATCCATAAGTAATTGCACCTGTAATTCCTGTAAAAACAAGAGCGAATAGACTTGTTCCGTGGGCTTTATGCTGAGAAATTTTTAAAACAGCAACCATGAGTGGAATCATAACAACTCCACCTCCGAGCCCAACAAGTCCACCAAAACAGCCTGCTACAAGTCCTATCCAGAGAGAATGCAATAGTTGGCTTCTCACAATTTGAAAATTTAATATTTATAGGGCTAAAAAGTCAAATTACTTTTTCTGCTGAAGTTCAAAAGCTTTCTTTGCAGTTTCAGCTGCTGCATGCGCTTTATTTGCTGCATCTTCTGCTCTCATGGCAGCATTTTTTGCTTCTTTAGCAGCTTCTTGAGATTTTTTTAATGCCTCGTTGGCGGTGGTATTTGTTGCCTCAAGTTTAGCATTGGTATTTTTTATATCGTTATTAATTTTTGAGATTTCATTACTCATTTTTTCTATTTGTTTTTCAATTTTTTCTAACCTGTTGTTAATGGGATCAATCTGTTCTTTTACATATTCCTTTGTTGCACAACCACTTAAGATAAAAAAGCAAACTCCTGCTGTTATTACAAATTTTTTCATTTCAAACCTCCAAAATAGTATTTTTTATCTTTTATCATATATATTAAGAAAAAGTAAAGCAAAAAATAATATAATAAATTCATTATGAGGGAGAAATTAATTATACTTTTAACCTTTTTAATAATTTTCATTCTTAAAATAAATTATGCTTATGCCATTGAAGATATTGATATTTTAATAAAAAAAAATTTAACTTCCATTGAAGTTAATACAAAAATAATTCCATCTAAGGAGTTCATAGAAGACTTTAAGTCTGGTATGGGTAAAAATATCCAGATTTTAATTGAACTTTATAGAAGATGGTCAATTCTTCCCGACGAATTTATAGCAGGTATAAAATTTCAGCGTACTTTTATCTCGGATCCCATAAAAGAGGAATATATAATACGAAATTTGGAAGGACAGATATTAAAGGAAAAAAGATTCAAAAATGTATCAGATGCATTAGCTTGGGGTTTAAAAATAGAATCAGTTGAATTCCAAAACATAAATAATTTTGAAACAGGTAAATATTATATCAAAGTTACTGTGGAGTCAAATATAAAAAAACTGCCATTACTTTTCGAACACTTCTTGTTTTTTATACCTAAATACGAAAGTAAAATAGTAAAAGAGTCTGAAAGATTTAATTTGCCATGAGAAAGGAATTGAAGAAATATTTTTTCCCCGCATTCCTGTCGATTCTTCTTTTTATTGTTCTTGGTTTTGAAATTTATCTTTTGAGAATTCCTTCTGAACAAATTCCAACAAGATTCATAGTGGTTTCCCTTTTTGTTATAAATATAATTTCCATTGTTACTCTCGGATTTTTTGTTATAAGAAGTATTTTTAGGTTATATCTTGAAAAACATAGGGAGGTTCCGGGTTATAGATTTAGAATTAAAATAGTAACAATTTTTGTAGGGCTTGTGCTTATACCGTCCGCACTTTTGTTTATAGCCTTTAGTGGAGTGTTAGAAAGTTCAATAGAAAAAATATTTTCAAAATCAAATAGAGAGATTGTTTCAAAGGCTGTAAGCACAGTAAGAGCATTTTATGATTTTGAAAAAGAAAAACTTTTGACAATGCTTGATGATTATTCAACTGGAAAAATTAAAAGTTTTCCAGAAAACATTTTAATTGAGAAAATAGAAAAACCATTTTCTGAAATGCCTGAAGCTTATCAAGAAGCCTTTCAGGGTAAAAAATCAAGTCAGATTATTTCTTCGCAAGAAGATGATTTAATTGTGGCAGCAATTCCTTATAAAAAAGGAATTCTTGTGGCAAAGATGCATATGCCATCAGAAATAACGAAAAGAGTTGAGGAGTTAAAAACATATCATGAAGATTACTTAAAGATGGGTTCATTAAGAAAAGCTGTTAAGACCAATTATTTATATTTTTTAGGTTTTTTGAGTCTTATAATAATCTTTTTAGCTTTATGGGCATCAATGAAAATTTCTCAGGAAATAACTAATCCCCTGAGGGAACTTGTTCAGGCAACACACAGAGCAGCAGCAGGTGATCTTAAATTAAGGATTCAAACTAAAAGCTCTGATGAAATTGGTATACTTGTTAATTCATTTAATGAAATGATAGAAAAGCTTGACAAAGCTTATTCTGAACTTTCAGAAAGAAACTATTTACTTGAAATGATATTATCCAATATTACTTCTGGAGTTATATTTTTAAGTCCCGATGGAAGGATCTTAACAATTAATAGGGCTGGGGAGGAAATATTAAAAATTTCAAGAGAAAAGATAAAAAACAAACATTATACAGATGTTTTAGAAAATATAGAATCCGAAGACCTAAAAGATTTCATAAAGAGGCTTTCTGTAGAGAGAATAACAGAGGTTTCTAAAGATATAAATTTAAAAATTAATGGAATTAACAAAAAAATAAAGGCGCGTATTATATCATTAAGGGAAGCTGGTAATGGTGTAGCAACCGGAATTTTGGTAGTATTTGACGATATAACAGAAATTGTTAAGGCTCAGCAGGCTATTGCATGGGAGGAAGTAGCTCGAAGACTTGCTCATGAAATAAAAAATCCTCTTACACCTATAAAACTTGCTACCGAGAGGCTTATAAAAAAATGGAAAAATAAAGATGAGGATTTTAATATTGTATTTGATAAATCAACACAAACAATTATTTCTGAGGTAGATTCTCTTAAAAATTTAATTGATGCCTTTCAAAAGTTTGGCAGACTTCCTGAGATTAAAAAGGAAGTTGTTAATCCTTTAAGGTTAATAGAGGATGTTATAGAGCTTTATAAGGGATATAAAGACATCAAGATAAGTCTTTTAGTAGATGATCAACTTAAACCGGTTCTATTAGACTATGAAGAATTCAAAAGGGTTCTTATAAATGTCATAGACAATGCCATAAAAGCTATGAATGCTAAAGGTGAAATAACTATTTCTGTTAAACTAAATAATAGTCTTATTATTGATATTGCTGATACAGGACCTGGTGTTGATGATGAAGCCAAAGAGATGTTATTCTTACCATATTTTTCAAAAAGCAAGGAGGGAACAGGTTTAGGCCTTGCAATAGCAAGAAAAATCATAAATGAACATGGAGGAAAAATAACTGTGAAGGATAATATTCCCAAAGGAACAGTCTTTTCAATAGAGGTGCCTATTTGAAAGGAAATATTTTAATAGTTGATGATGAGAAAGGAATTCTTGATACATTATCAGGAATTTTAGAAGACGAAGGCTATAGGGTATATACATCGGAAGATGCAGAAAATGCTTTGGAAATCCTTGAAAATGAAGTCATAGATTTGATTTTTCTTGATGTATGGTTACCTAAAATGAGCGGAATTGAGGCAATAAAAAAGATAAAGGAAAAGGACCCTGAGATTCCTGTAATTATGATTTCTGGGCATGGTAATGTAGAGATAGCTGTTCAGGCTGTCAAGCTTGGTGCCTTTGATTTTCTTGAGAAACCTCTATCAATAGAGAGAATTATAATAACAACAGAAAGAGCCCTTCAATTTAAAAATTTAGAGAGAGAGAATATAAAACTTAGAAGCAGTATTGCTAAGAAATATGAGCTTATAGGCAATTCTTCAGCAATGAAGAGAATAAAAAATCAGATTGAACTTGTGGCAAAAGGGGACTCAAGAGTTTTAATTTATGGAGAAAGTGGTACAGGAAAAGAACTTGTAGCAAGGGCAATACATTCATTAAGTCAACGTGCAAAGGCTTCTTTTGTTGAGGTAAACTGTGCAGCAATACCTCAAGAACTCATAGAAAGTGAATTGTTTGGTCATGAAAAGGGAGCATTTACTGGAGCCATAGATAAAAAGATTGGCAAATTTGAGCTTGCCAATGGAGGAACACTTTTTCTCGATGAAATAGGTGACATGTCTTTACTTACTCAGGCGAAATTATTAAGAGTTATAGAAACACAGAAATTTCAAAGAGTGGGTGGCACAAGAGATATCACAGTTGATGTAAGAATTATCTCAGCTACTAACAAGGATTTAACTGAAGAAATAAAACGAGGTAATTTTCGAGAAGACCTTTATTACAGACTAAACGTTGTACCTATTTACATACCTCCTTTACGAGAAAGAAAGGATGATATTCCAGAACTTGTTAAGTATTTCATAAATGAGTTTCACAGAGAGAAAGGTTGGAAAAAAAAGAATATTGATGCTGATGCAATGAAAATTCTTCTCAATTACGATTGGCCTGGCAATGTGAGAGAGTTAAAGAATGCTATAGAAAGATTGATGATTATGACATTATCAGATACAATCGGTTTATCAGATATAGAAAATACTGGTATAATTGGCAGAGTATCAAAAAACGAAAACTATTTTTCCTATACATCTTTAAGAGAAGCAAGAGATGCCTTTGAGAGAGATTTTATATTAAAAAAATTAAACGAAAACAACTGGAATATGACAAAAACTTCAGAAATTTTAGGTATTGAAAGAAGCAATCTGTATAAAAAAATAAAATCCCTTGGAATCCCTCTGCCAAAAGAAATTTCAGAAAACTAAAAAGGAGAAAAAATGTTTACTGTAGTCATAGTCGGCAGACCAAATGTTGGTAAATCAACATTATTTAATAGAATGATCAAGTCTGAAGAAAAGCTAAAGGCAATAACAGATAAACTTCCTGGTGTAACAAGAGATATAAACTATGGAATTTCAAAATGGGATGAAAAGGAATTTAGCGTTGTTGATACAGGAGGATTTTTTCCTGAAGAAAAAGCAGAAAACATAATTCAAAAGCAAATGCTTGAACAGGTAGAAATGGCAATACAAGAAGCAGACTTAATAATTCACCTACTTGATGGGAAAGAGGGGCTAATGCCCTTTGATTTAGAGATTGCAAGGAAGCTTAGAGAAACAGGAAAGAATATTATTTGGGTTATTAATAAAATTGATGATCCGTCTAAGTTAAATAGATTATACGATTTTTATGCCTTGGGAACGGAAGAATTTTTTCCAATTTCTGCCATCACAGGATATGGTTTTGAAGAATTTATGGATAAAATTTCCGAGAAAGTTCCTGATGCATCAAAAATAAAAGAAGAAAAAGAGCAAATTCCTAAGATTGCCATAGTTGGTCGGCCGAATGTTGGTAAATCAACTATAATGAATTCTTTACTCGGCAAGAAAAGAATGATTGTAAGTCCTATCCCAGGAACTACAAGAGATGCAGTTGATGCATTATGTACGTATTATGGGAGAAAATACTTGCTTGTAGATACAGCAGGAATAAAAAGACTTTCCTATTACAAGAAAGATACATCACATTCAGTGTTTGTAGAAAAATTATCCTATTTTAAAGCTTTAAGAAGCATAGAAAGAGCTGACGTGGTAGTGCTTGTTATTGATGCTACAGAGGGAATAGTTAATCAAGATCAAAAAATTGCAGGAATCGTTTCAGAACAAAAAAAAGGATTAATAGTTTTAATAAATAAGTGGGATTTAATTCCTGTTGAAGAAAGAGATAAAAAAGCTAAATTTTTCTCAAACGAAATAAAACGGAAATTTTGGTTTATTGAATATGTGCCTTATCTAACTGTATCAGCGATAGATAAGACAAGAGTTACTAAAATCTTCCCTATAGTTGATGAAATTCTGGAAGAATACAAAAAAAGAGTATCAACGGCAGAATTAAATAAACTTTTTAATGAAAAAATTAAAGACGTTATATTATCATCTGGAGGAAAAGAACTGAAATTTTATTATATAACTCAAGTGGATAAGGAACCGCCTGTTTTTGTTATTTTTGTTAATGACCAGTCATTAGTTAAACAAAATCATAAAAAGTTTATTGAGAGACTTATAAGAGAAAATTTTAATTTCAGATACATTCCCATAGAAATAAAATTCAAACAAAGAAAATAATATTTTATGGTAAAATATTAAACTATGCAAACAATTTTAGTTACAGGTAGCGCTGGTTTTATTGGTTGGGCAACATGTAATTTACTTTTACAAAATGCTTTTGTAGTGATAGGCATTGATAATATAAATGATTATTATGATCCTAAAATAAAGGAGTTGAGACTTAGCGGTCTGAAAAAATATGAAAATTTTATTTTCTACAAAGGTGATATAGAAGATATAGAAACATTGAGGAGAATTTTTAAAAGTCATAATATAGATGCGATTATAAATCTTGCTGCAAGAGCAGGGGTGAGAGCTTCTGTAGAAAATCCATGGGGCTATCTCGACACAAATGTAAAGGGAACAATTAATTTGCTTGAATGTTCAAAGGAATATAACATAAAAACTTTTGTATTGGCATCAACATCAAGTGTTTATGGTTATACTGAAAAGATTCCATTTCATGTTTCAGATTTTACTGATAAGCCCCTTGCACCATATCCTGCCTCAAAAAAAGCTGCAGAGCTTTTTTGTTATAGTTATCACTACTTATATGGCATAAATACAATAATTCCAAGATATTTCACTGTTTATGGACCTTTTGGAAGACCAGATATGAGCATTTTTCGTTTTATCAAAAAAATAGACAACGATGAACCAATAACTGTATATGGTGATGGAAAACAAAAGAGGGATTTTACATTTATAGAAGATATAGCTTATGCAACTGTTTTGTGCCTTAAGCTTGATGGTTATAAAATTTTAAATCTCGGGAATGACAGACCAGTGGAGCTTATTTATGTAATAAATTTAATAGAAGAACAATTGAACAAGAGGGCAAAAATAGAATGGAAGGATAGACATCCCGCTGATATTTATGCAACTTGGGCTGATTTAACTGAGGCAAAACAATATATAGGCTGGTCACCAAAAATTTCCATTGAAGAGGGTATAAAGAAAACCGTTCAATGGTATAAGGAAAACAGGGAGTTGTTAAAAGACATAAAAATTTAAGGAGGTCACAATATGCAGAGAATTTTAGTAGCTCACGATGGTTCAAAGGCTTCTGACAAAGCATTAAGAAAGGCGCTTGAAATTGCACTTAGTATGAATTCATCTCTTACTGTACTGGCAGTTGTTCCCGAACTTTACCTTACAGAACTATCAGATGCAGACAGACAAAGAATAACAGAAGTACTTACAAGAGAAACAGAAGATACTATGGAAAGAATAAGGAAATCTCTATCTGGAAAGCCCATTGAAATAAAATTTCTTGTAAGACAAGGAGATCCAGCCGAGAAAATACTTGAGACTGCACATAAAATGAAAGTGGACCTTATTGTTACAGGTTCACATGGTAAGCATGGTACGAAAAAATTTCTCATTGGAAGTGTTTCTGCTAAGGTTGTGGAATACTCTAAGTGTCCTGTTCTTGTGGTAAAATAGCCGCAGGGAAATATATTTTAACCGTTGTTCCTAAATCTGGTTGACTTTCTATTTCAACAGAGCCATCATGCATTTCAATTATATTTTTAACTGATGTTAACCCTATCCCGAATTTTTGAGGATTAGTTGAAAAAAATGGCTCAAAACACTTTTTTAAGACATGATAATTCATTCCGTATCCAGAATCTTTAACTGACAATAAAACTTTAGAGCCGACCTTATCTGTTGAAATCCATATGGTTCCTTTTTTTTGAATAGCCTCCGTTGCGTTGCTAACTAATTCTATTAATATTTCTCTAATTTGCATTATATTGCCTTTTATTATAGGAGAATCCTTACTCAGTGAAATTTTTAATTCTATATCCTTACATGAAACAATATCATTTAACGTATTTTTCATAGATATTAAAAGATAATTTAAATCGAAAACATTTTCTTCATAATTCGAGATTTTTAATTTTTCTAATGATTTACTGAAATTTATTCCTCGCTCTATTATTTTTATGAGTTTTATAAATTTATTTTTTATGTTTTCATCTTTTACTTCTTTCATTAAAATTTGTGAGAACCCATATATACCAGTAAAAATATTATTAAGATGATGACAAAAATTATTTAAAATAGAGTTAACCGTTTGTACTTTAATAGTTTGTGAAAATTTCTCCTTTGAAACTTTTTGTTCTGTTATTTCTTTACCAATTTCAAATACTGCTTTTTTGCCATTTGTTAAAGTAATTGGAATGCCTGTCAGTAAAAAGTATCTGCCTTCAGCTGTTTTTTTCTCAATTTTTTCTATTTTATTCGTGTGAAAGACTTTAATACAAGGACAATCTGGGCAAGGTGAGTTTCTATGATGCCAAAGAGAATAACACTTTTTTCCTAAAATCTCGTCATATTTTTTACCCAGTCTTTCGCAGTAGATTTTATTTGCCCACAAGATATTACATTCTTCGTCCATTATTGATAAATTATCTTCTATAGCATTGAAAATCTGAATTAAGCTTTCATTCTTTAAAATTGAATTAATTAAATCTTCAAATTGTCCATACAACTCGATCTTTCCCTTCTTTTTTTGCTTGGTACATTGCTTTGTCAGCCTTATCTATGGCATTATAAAGATTTTCCTCGGAATTATAAATGCAGGCACCTATACTTACTGTCACATTCAGTGATTCATAGCCGGAAATTTTAATCTTTTTTATCTCATTCCTTAATCTATCTCCAATTATGGGTAGATATTTTTCTTCACATCTATATAATATAACAAGGAATTCTTCCCCTCCATATCTTATTACTTCATCATAACTTTTTACAGACTTTTTTAGAGATTTTGCTATCTCTTTTAAAACTACATCTCCTATTGAATGACCATATTTGTCATTTATTTTCTTGAAGTTATCAATATCAAGCATTAATACACCCAGTTTAACCTTAGTTTTTTCAATCTTAGCTCTTATTATATCAAGATACATCCTATTGTTTATTTGAGTAAGTGGATCAGTAAATATTATACTGGGAAAATGTCTCAATAGGTCTCTCATACTTAAAATTCCCACCAATTTTTTTTCTTTATTTATAACAGGAAGGTGACTAATATTATTCTTATTCATTAAATGCATAGCTGTCATTAAATTTTGATTTGGCTTTATGGTAATTAGGTTTTTATCTTTTTTATCTAATTTGAGCAGAATTTCTTTTATTTTATTTGTACTTAAATTTAAGGAAAAAATTTTAGGAATATCTCTAAGAGTAAATATTTGAAGGGGAATATTATCTCCATTTACTATTACAATACTTCCTATTCCTCTTTGAGATAATAATTCGACAAGATCTGTTATGGAATTTTCCAAGGATAGAGTATATACTTGAGTTATCATGGCATTTTTTACTGATAGCATAAAGCTCTCCAAGATTTAAGCATTAAAAAATAATATCAATTTGTTTAATATATAGTCAATTTGCTATAATTTTTTAAGCCCCCTTAGCTCAGTAGGATAGAGCACAGGTTTCCTAAACCTGGTGTCGCAGGTTCGATTCCTGCAGGGGGCATTTGCATTTTAATATTATATTCTAAAATAAAAATTTCTCTCTTTTTTCTCTCTATCTGTTATAATTGTTTTAAAATAATTAGGGAGATGCGTAATGAAAATGATTAAAAAATTTTTTATTGTTCTTGTTATCTTATTTTTTTATCAATCCTCCTTATATGCTGAACAGAGATATAATTTACCTATTGATAACTCGCCTTTTATAGGGACTGAAAATGCGTCAGTTACTATAATAGAATTTATCGATTACCAATGACCTCATTGTGTTGAGGTCGGTCCGACCATTGACGGATTAGTAAAGGAGTTCGAAGGTAAAATTAAACTTGTTATAAAATTTTTTCCATATCGCTATAGAGATTATGCAAGAATAGCTGCTGAAGCTGCAGTAGAAGCATGGAAACAAGGAAAGTTTGCTGAAATGCATGATTTATTAATAAAAAGATCACCAAGGCTTGATAGAGAATCACTTATAGGTTATGCAAAGGAATTAAATATGGATATTAATAAATTTATAGAAGCGATAGATAAACAGAAAGGAGCATCTATAATTGAGAGAGATTTAAACCTTGCAAAAGAACTTGATTTATATATAACTCCAGCTTTTTATATTAACGGTATAAAGGTTCTTGGAGTGAGAGATAAAGAATATTTTAAGGAAATCATCTTTAAGGAGCTTGAAAATGCTAAGAAGAAGTAGCATTTTAATTCTTTTTTTATGTGTATTGGCTCTATTATTCAATGCTGAATGCTTTGCTTTTGAAAAAAATAAAAAAAAGATTGAACCCTTAACAACTGTTCCGATACCAAAGGATAATCCCATGTTTCAGGAAAAAATTGAACTCGGTAAAAAACTTTTTTTTGATCGAAGACTTTCAGGAGATGGCACAACAAGCTGTGCAAGCTGTCATGATCCTGAAAAAGCATTCACCGATGCATCTGAAATATCTTTAAGTTATCCGACTACGAGAAATTTTAGAAATGCACCAACTCTCATAAATTCTGCCTATGCTAAACATCTTTTTTGGGATGGAAGGGCAAAGACTTTGGAAGAACAAGCAGAGTTTCCTATTATGTCACCCTTTGAAATGAATCAAAATCTTGATTTTGTGGAAGAAGAAATTAGAGTAGTACCTGAATATAGAGAGGCATTTAAAAAGATTTTTGGTCAAGATGTGAATATTAAATTGATTGCCAAAGCAATTGCTGCATTTGAGAGGACCCTTGTATCTAAAAATGCTCCCATAGACAGGTATCTTAAAGGACAAAAGAGTGCATTATCAACAGAAGCTAAAAAAGGTCTTAAAATATTTACAGGTAAAGGAAAGTGCATTGAATGCCATTATGGTTCTTACTTGAGTGATCAAAAGTTTCATGCTCTCATGGTTCCTGAAAATCCAAAATATGCAAATGAAGAGAAATTTATTGTCACAAGAAGATATGTTGCCAAGATAAATAAGTATCCCGATTACATGAACATAAAAGAAGATTTGGGTAGATACTTTAAAACAAAAAAACAGAGAGATTATAAGGCATTTAAAACACCTACATTGCGAGAAGTTGCCAAGACTGCCCCATATATGCATAATGGCATATTTAAAAACCTTGATGAAGTGATAGAGTTCTTCAACAAAGGTGGAGGAAAGGGTAATAAAGCTTTGAAACCACTTAATTTAACCGAAGATGAAAAGAGTGCTTTAAAAACATTTCTTCTTGAAGCTTTATCTGGAGAGGATTTGAAAATAAAACCTCCAGAAATACCATAAATATTTAATTAGGAGGAGATATGAAAATTGAAGAAGTAATAAAGGAAAAACCTCATTTGCAAAGTCCCATTGAGCTTTATGGTAGAATTAGAACCTTTATAGATCAATGTAAAAGGGAAAAAGACAGGGTAAAACTCGACAGTGACATTTCATTGATTGATATTGTCATTAAAACATTCTCCTCTGTATTCCATATTCCCTATGAATCATTGACTTTTCTAAAAGATGAAATTTTAAAATCTGGTAAAGACCCTATAAAGGAACCAACTACTTTATGGTCTCTTCCTATTCAAAGTGAAGAGCTTTCAAAAGAAGAAATTGAAAGGATGCTTTTCATAATAAGTAAGCCTCTATTTGTATTTTTAAGAAGGGAAGGGCAGCAGGCATCATTTATGGAAAATGGTAAATGTCCTATCTGTGGAACCGATTCATCTCTTTCAATGATCACAGAAAATAACGAAAGAATAATGATTTGTCCTTTATGTGAACATGGTGGTAGTTTTTTTAGAATCGGATGTTCTTATTGTTTCAATAAAGATTCAAGTAAAATTGAGATACTTCTTGATGATGAAGACATAAGAGTAGAGTTATGTCTTGAATGTAATACTTACATAAAAAGTTTTAAAGAAACTCATTACATAAAATATAAAGATCCATTTTTAATTGACTTGGTTAGTTTACCTCTTGATATAATAGCTCAAAGAAAAGGATATATAAGAAGGTCTCCAAATATTCTGGGATTAAGAATAATAGAGTAATGGGTAAAAAGGTTTTTCACGAACTTATATCTCTTGATGAGGCAAAAGAAAGGCTTTTTACTAATTTAAAGAGATTTGTCTCACTTCCTGTTACTACAGAGACAGTTTTAGTTAAAGATGCTTTAGGAAGAATTACAGCAGAACCAGTTTTTGCAAAATTTTCTTCTCCCTATTTTCATTCTGCTGCAATGGATGGTTATGCGGTAAGGGCAAAAGATACATTTACCGCTACCGAGCGAGACCCTGTAAGATTAAAAATCGGTATTGATGCTCACTGGATTGAGACAGGAGATCCGATCCCAAATGGTTTTGATGCTGTAATTCCAATCGAAGATGTAACTATAAAAGAAACCTTCATAGAAATTTATTCATCTGTATCACCTTACCATGATGTAAGACCTGTCGGAGAGGATATTGTAGCTACAGAGCTAATCATTCCAGAAAGTCATATAGTTAGAGCTGTTGATATTGGTGCTATGCTTGCCAGTGGGATAATAGAGATAAATGTGCGCAAGAAACCAATCATTGGAATAATACCAACGGGATCAGAGTTGATTCCTCCAGAAAAATTAAAAGAAAGATTGCCTCAACCACCTGAATTAATTGAGTATAATTCAGCGGTATTGGGAAATTTAGTTACAGACACAGGAGCAAAGTCAAAATTATATCCTATAGTTTTAGATGACAAGGATGAAATGAAAAAGGCAGTTTTATCTGCCATTGAAGAATGTGACATTTTGATCTTAAATGCTGGTTCTGGATATGGAAAGGAAGATTTTACATATAAAGTTATTGATGAACTTGGCCATGTTATTATAAACGGCGTAGCAATAAAGCCAGGCAAACCATTTATAGCAGGATTTATTAAAAACAAACCAGTTTTAGGAATTCCCGGTTATCCTGTATCAGCTTTTTTGTGTTTTGATCTATTCGTCAAACCGTTAATTGAAATTTATTTAGGTATATCAATAAAAAAAGAGGAAAAACTTAAAGCAACACTTTCAAGGCCAATATCATCAAACTTAGGTGTCGATGAGTTTGTTAGGGTCAAGGTGGGAAGGGTAGGGGATAAACATATTGTAACGCCTATGGGAAGAGGAGCAGGACTTCTTATGTCTGTTGTACGAGCCGATGGGTACATTGTAATTCCAAAGGGTTCTGAAGGTTTTTCACAGGGGCATGAATTGACTGTGCACTTGTGGAGAGGTAAAGATGAGATTGATAACACTATAGTATGTATAGGTAGTCACGATAATACGCTTGATGTTTTATATAATTTTTTAAGAAAACGTCATCCTAATATAACACTTTCTTCTGCTCATGTGGGTTCGATGGGTGGATTGGTGGCTATTAAAAAAGGAGAAGCACACATTGCTGGAACTCATTTACTTGATGAAGCTACTGGACAATACAATGTGCCTTTTATTAAAAGGCTTATGCCTGACAAAAAAGTTATACTTATAAATCTTGTATATAGAATTCAAGGTCTCATTGTTAAAAAGGGAAATCCAAAGAATATAAGAGGATTTGAAGACCTCATAAGAGAGGATGTGATATTTATAAACAGACAATCAGGTTCTGGTACAAGACTTTTACTTGATAAACATCTTAAAGAACTGGGTATTTCTACATCATTAATAAAGGGATATGATAAAGATGAATATACTCATATGGGAGTAGCTTCGGCAGTGCTTACAGGTAGAGCTGATGTGGGGCTTGGAATTCTTGCCTCTGCTCAATCTTTAGGGCTTGATTTTATACCTGTAGCAGAAGAAAGATATGATCTTCTTATCCCTTTCGAATTTAATGAACTTCCGATAATTCAGGCATTGTTGAAAATTATTATTGAAGACAAGGAATTTAGAGAAACAGTTATACACCTTGGTGGCTATGACGTGCGTGATATGGGAAAAATTATTTATAAAAATTCCTAACTTTCTTGCTTTTTCACTTCTTCAATAGCTTTTTGTATGGCATCTGAGTCAATTTCAAGGATTCGTTTTGCACCGATAAATCTTTTTATATAATAAGGAGCATCTAAGCTATCTATGGTAACTTTTTTTGACTTTGAAGAGGCGTGAATAAATAAATTGTCTCCAATATATATTCCTACATGAGAAGGGAATTTTGCATATGTTCTGAAAAATACGAGATCACCCGGCTTAAGTTCCTCTTTGTCAATGGTTATTCCTTTAGCAAATTGCTCCCTTGCACTTCTCGGCAAATCAATTCCCACTAAGGAATAAACCTTCTTTACAAAAAATGAGCAGTCAAGACCGTTAAAATTGTTACCTCCAAATCTATATGGTAAATGGAGCATTTTCTTTGCAAATAAAAGTATTCTTTCTGTTATACTTAGTTTAGATAAATCTTCTGATGCTTTTATTTCTTCAATCTCATCTAATTTAGTTTCATTCTCCATATTTGCAGCAGATAATACAGGCACTCTTTCATTTGTTCTAATAGATATATTTTCAATTGGAGTTGCAATTTTTTTAACGATTAATTTTTGTCCTACACTAAGTTTATTTTTATTTAAGTTATTTAATCTTTTTAACTCATCAACTGAAATATTATATTTATTTGCTATTCTGAAAAGATTTTCACCTTTTTTTACCGTATGATATTGAATAGAAACATCATTATTTTGAGTCTGGCTTTTATTCTTTACTTTTATTGATTTATTATCTGGTATCTCCAATTTCATTCCAACTTTTAATTTTTTATCTTTTAAATTATTTGCTCTTTTTATATCATCAATGGATACATTGAATTTTTTGGCTATTTCCCATAAATTGTCTCCATTTTTAACGGTATATGTCTGAGCGAAAACAATACATGGAAAAAGTATGATAGAGAATATGAAAATATATATTTTATTTAACATATAGTCACCTCCTTAAGCAGCGTTAATTTGTTGAAAGTCATCTATATTTGGTAATTCATTTAAACTCGATATACCAAAGAGTTTTAAAAATTCTTTGGTTGTACCATAAAGAAATGGTCGTCCAGGTACATCTTTTTTCCCTATAATTTTAATAAGTTTTCTATCAAGCAAAGTTTTTATTGCATAATCTGAGTTTACACTTCTGATTTTATCTATTTCTGCTTTAGTAATGGGTTGTTTATATGCTATTATAGCTAAAGTTTCCAAAGCCTGTTCTGAAAGTTTATTGTTTAATGTTTTATTCTTAAAAAGTGTTAACCACTCTGAATATTTTGGATTTGTAACCATTTGGTAGCTTTCATCTATTTGAATTATTAAAATCCCGGATTCTTTTTCTTTGTATTCATTAATAAGGGTATCTAAAATTATCTTTATTTCTAATTCAGAAATACTAAACAATGAGGCTAAAAACTTTTGTGAAATAGGTTTTTCTGATATGAAAAGTAAAGCTTCTATTATTCTTTTTATTTGTTCATCTTTTTGGAACAAATGCATGGCAACTCATTATACAAAATTTGAAATTAATTTTTCAACTTTTTGTGTTTTTTCATAAGTAGGGTTTAATCTTTCCTTGGCTGTTATATTTTAAAATATACAAAAGAATAAAATTT
This sequence comes from Thermodesulfovibrio sp., assembly GCA_026415995.1. Classification (GTDB taxonomy): domain Bacteria; phylum Nitrospirota; class Thermodesulfovibrionia; order Thermodesulfovibrionales; family Thermodesulfovibrionaceae; genus Thermodesulfovibrio. Next base: position 19,917 of record JAOAGB010000102.1, read on the forward strand.
ACTTTTCCATAAATTCTATGATAGAATTTAAAAATTTATGATTGAGGCTATATTTAATCCTTCTTCAATAGCAGTAATTGGAGCTTCCGCAGAGGAAAAAAAAGTAGGATATGCTGTCTTAAAAAATCTTATAGACGGGTATAATGGCAAGATTTTTCCAGTAAATCCGGGAAGAAGGGAAATTTTATCACTTCCCTGTTATCCCTCAGTTTCAGCAATCCCCGATAAAGTTGACCTCGCTGTGATTGTTATTCCAGCAAAAGCTGTTGCAGAGGCTTTACAAGACTGTGCAATAGCAGGAGTTAAAGGAGTTGTGGTTATTACAGCTGGTTTTAAAGAGGTTGGTGGAGAAGGGGTTAAGAGGGAAAGAGAGATTGTAAATATAATTAGAAAAGCTGGAATGAGGATGGTAGGACCTAATTGTCTTGGAGTTATGAACACTAAAATAAAAATGAATGCATCCTTTGCTGCAGAGATGCCGCCAGAAGGAAGAGTGGCATTCTTTTCACAATCAGGAGCCTTAGGAGTAGCAATTATAGATTGGGCTCTGGAAAATAATTTTGGATTTTCAAAATTTGTAAGTTTCGGCAATAAGGGAGACTTAAATGAAACAGATTTCCTCGAGTACTTCGCAAAAGACCCGGACACTGATGTCATACTTGGATATATTGAAGATATTGTGGATGGTAAAAGATTTTTAGAAGTTACAAAAGAAGTTACAAAGATTAAACCTGTAATATTAGTAAAATCAGGCTCAACTGAAGCCGGTGCAAGAGCTGCTTCATCTCATACTGGTGCTTTAGCGGGTTCTGATAGGGCATTTACTGAGGCATTCAGAAAAACAGGTGTAATAAGAGCTCAAGGAATTCAAGAGTTGTTTGATATTGCTGAAATGTTTATTTCTAATAGAAAACCTAAGGGAAGAAGACTTTTGATTATTACAAATGCAGGAGGCCCAGGCATTATAGCTGCTGACGCTGCTGATAGATTAGGGATAAAATTAGACCCGATGAATAGAGCTTCTATAGATGCCATTGCTGAGAAGCTTCCTTCAAATGCCTCTTTGTATAATCCTGTTGACATAATAGGAGACGCAACTTCTGAAAGATATAAAATTGTTTTGGACCAGGCGTTAAAAGATGAAGTTGCTCAAGGAATATGTGTTATATTGACACCCCAAGCAATGACAGATGTCGATAATATTGCCGATGTTGTAATCTCAGCTTCAAAAAATACTGAAAAACCAATTTTTACTACTTTTATTGGTGGACAAAGAATAAAAAAAGCGATAATGAGACTAAAAGCCAATAATATTCCTAATTTTACTGATCCTTCAGTGGCAATCAATGCATACAGCAAATTGATACATTTTGTTGAACTCATAAATAAAGAGAATCAGGATGATATTCCCATAGAAATACCATCAAGTAATATCAATAGAGCAAAGGAAATACTTGAGGGATTAAGATCCTCTGGAATTTCTGAAATAGGTGGAGAAGAGGCATTAGAAGTTTTATCTTTATATGGTTTTTCCTTTCCAGATAGAGCTCTTGCAAAAACTCCCATGGAGGCTGTTGCTATTGCTGAGAGAATAGGCTATCCAGTAGTGATGAAAGTTTCCTCTCCACACATACTTCATAAAACAGATGTGGGCGGTGTTAAATTAAATCTAATGAATGAGAAGTCTGTATATAATGCTTTTTTAGAAATTACATCTAATGTTCAAAGAGTTATGCCAGAAGCCTTTATTGAAGGTGTTATGGTATACGAGATGGTAACAGGAGGCAAAGAAATTATACTTGGCGTAAGTTATGATAAAACATTTGGACACATGATCATGTTTGGCTTAGGAGGAATTTATGTGGAGGTTTTAAAGGATGTTTCATTTAGAATCATTCCTGTATCAGAGCAAGAAGCCTTTGAAATGATCAACGAGATAAAAGCGAGCCGAATACTTGACGGTGTTAGAGGTGAAAAGCCATATGATAAAAAGGATATAGTAAATTGTATCAGGAAACTTTCAAAATTAGTTCAAGATTTTCCATTCATAAAAGAAGTTGATATAAATCCATACCTTGTCATGAATAACGGTGGTATAGGTTTAGATGCAAGGATAATAATTTAAAATAAAGGGGAGGGTAAAGTGATACCAATTTTTATAATATCAAATAGACCATTTACAGGTAAAAACTTTTTTGCCATAGGGTTAGCTTTAACATTAAAAGAAAAAGGCTATAGCGTTGGGTATATGAGACCTTTGGGCAGAGTACCTATTAAAAAGGGAGATGAAATTTTTGATGAAGAAGCTCTTTTTATTAGAGATATGTTAGGTCTTGATGATCCTTTAAATGTAATTTCTCCATTTGTATTTACCTATGAAGCTCAATATAGATTGTTGAATGGTGAGAATTTGGGTGTTAAAGAAAAGGTAAAAGAAGCCTTTCTGAAGCAAAGCAAGAAAGATTTTGTTATTGTAGTGGGCCCTAATAATATTTTTGAAGGTTATTCTCTTGACATTGACTCAATCAGACTAACAGAAGAAACAAACGGCAGCATCATCGCAATTCAGCATTGGGACAGTGAACTTGCAATGGATGACATATTTGGAATAAAAGCAATTTCAGGAGATAGATTTATAGGAGCAGTAATAAATAAAGTTCCTTCAGAGCAATTTCATTATGTAAAAGAAAGAGTTGTTCCGTTCATGGATGGAAAAGGAGCTAAAATTTTAGGAATTTTTAAAAAAGATAAAATTTTAGAATCAGTTACCATAAGAAGACTCATGGAAGCTATAAATGGTGGATTAGTTTGCTGTGAAGATAAATTAGAAGAGTTTGTTGAAAATTTATCAATCGGTGCAATGGATCCAGAAACAGCTTTATCCTATTTCCTCAGAATTCCAAATAAAGCTGTAATTACAGGTATCCATAGAACGGATATTCAGATAGTCGCTATGGAAACATCTACAAAGTGTCTTATTCTTACAGGTGGCATGCATGTAAATGAAACTGTTACAGGAATAGCAAAAGCGAAAGGAATTCCCATAATAGTTACAGCTTTAGATACATTTACAGCAGTTGATAGAATGGAAAAACTTATGGGTAAGGCTGTGATTAGAGAGAAGAACAAGGCAATGAAGGCTAAAGAGGTTGTCAGTAATGATTTTGACTTGGATGAGTTCCTAAGAAGAGTAAAAAAATGACGGAAATAGAATTAGAATTACTTGAAAAGGCAAAAATACTCGTTGAAGCTCTTCCATATATAAGAAAATTTTATGGTAAAACCTTTGTTATAAAATATGGAGGAGCTGCTCAAAAAGAAATTCAACTTAAAAATTCTTTTGCCCAAGACATAGTTTTATTAAACTTTATTGGGATAAGGACAATCGTAGTTCATGGAGGTGGACCTAAAATTACCGAGTTAATGAAGAGGCTTGGAAAAGAACCTTCTTTTGTTCATGGACACAGAGTTACAGATAGAGAAACAATGGAAATTGTTGAAATGGTTCTTGGAGGTGTAATTAACAAGGAGATTGTTCAATTAATAAATTCTCATGGAGGTAAGGCTATTGGACTTACAGGGAAGGACGGAAATCTAATAAAAGCTAAGAAAAAACACATAAAAATTAATGAGGAAGAAACTGATATCGGTTTTGTAGGAGAAATAGAAGATATAGCTACTGAAATTCTTGAGAATTTACAAAGAGATAGTTTTATACCAGTCATTGCACCTATAGGATTTGATAAACAGGGTAATAGCTACAATATCAATGCTGACACGGTAGCATCAAGCATTGCTGTTGCAATGGGTGCTGAAAAGCTCATTCTTCTCACAGATGTTAAAGGAATAGCAGATGAAAAAGGGAATCATATCCCCACATTGAAAATTGATGAGTCATTAAAGCTTATAGAGGAAAAGGTTATAAGTGGAGGTATGATACCAAAAGTTTATGCTTGTCTTAATGCATTAACAGGTGGAGTTAAAAAAACGCATATAATAGATGGAAGAATTCCTCATAGTCTTCTTCTTGAAATTTTCACTAAAAAAGGTATAGGAACAGAGATTATTCTTTAATAATGTCTAAAATCCGATTACTTATTGACTACGCAGAGATATTTAAGGGAAATATTATTGAATTATCTAAGGAGGATAAAAAATATCTTTTTAATGTTTTAAGGTGTTTACCTGATGAAATAATTTTTATATTAGATGGTAAAGGCAAAATTTTTGAGGCAAAAATACTTGATAAAAGTAGTATTAAAATTATAGATGAACATAAAGGCATAGTAGAAAATCAATTAGATTTAATTTTATGCCAAGCACTTCTCAAAGGTGAAAAGATGGATTTTGTAATACAAAAATCAACAGAATTGGGAGTAAAAAAAATTATACCCTTTATCAGTGATAGATGTGTTTTGAAACATACAAATAAAATTAAAAGATGGAAGAGAATTGCAAAAGAATCCTCTGAACAATGTGGTAGATTAGTTGTTCCTGAGATAAACTCTTTAGAAAATTTTGATGACTTAATAAATCATATTGATAATGGTTTACTTTTTTGGGAAAAAGCAGAATCTTCCTTGCTTGATACTTTTTTTAGCTTAGACATTTCAAAACCCTTGTTTTTAATAATAGGTCCAGAAGGTGGATTTTCTTTGGAGGAAGTTAATAAGGCTTTGAAGAAAGGAATAAAAATAGCATCTTTAGGTCAGAGAATTCTCAGGGCTGAGACATCTGCTATTGTTTCTTTGTCATTAGTAAGTTTTTTATTGCAAAATTATGATATAATTAAAAAATGAATTTAACATCAAAGGAAAAAGCTTTAAAGATAGCTAAACTTTTGGATGACAAGAAGGCGTTAGATATAAAAATCCTTGAATTAAAGGATTTAACTATCATAACAGATTATTTTGTAATATGTTCTGCTGAAAGCACCACCCAGGTTAAAGCCTTTACAGAACATATTGAAGAACAAATGGAAAGGGAAGGTTTTAAGCCATTTAGTATAGAAGGATTTAATTATGCTCACTGGGTATTGTTAGATTATGGTGATGTTATAGTGCACATTTTTTTAGAAGAAACAAGGCATTATTACGACCTTGAACGTTTATGGCTTGACGCTCCAAGAATACCTTCCCAGACTTCTATCGAAGATAAAAACCTCGCAATGTATAAATAAAGTGTCCAGTAATAGTTAAGCTATCTTTTTGCCAATCATCTGGTAATGGCCAAAATGGTTGAGCATCTTTTAATGCCTTTATTGCTGCATCATCGAGCATTCTGTAGCCTGATGTTCTAACAAGTTCTATAGATATTAATTTACCTTTTTTATCTATACTAAATTTGATATAGAGGTCTCCAAATATCCCTCGTTCTGCTGCTTCTGGAGGATATTGCCATACTCTTTCTATTTTTTCCTTTAATCTTTGTAGATATCCCCAATCATGGAATTCTTTTGTAGAAAAGCTTAATCCCTGAGAACTTTCACTTTCTTTATTTGTAGTTTTGTTTTTAGATAATTTTGAAATTACATCTTTATCAAATATATCTGGATCTTTACCTAATTTTTCAAATGCCTTTAGTTTATCAAATGTGGTTTTATTTTTTTCTGTCTCTAATTTATCTGTTTTTGTGATAGAAGTATCAGTGCCTTTTTTAGGAATAGAAGAAAGTATTTTAGGTTCTTTAAAACTTTTTATTGGAGGAATTTTTTCTAATTTTGAAGTTTTCATTTTGCTGTCTTTTGGTTCATAAAGTTTTTGCTGAGGCGGTAATATTAATACAGAAATAGGTTCAATAGGAGGTTTTTGAATCCTCACACTTTTTTGAATTAATGTAAGAATGCTAAATAGTAAAATATGAAAAATTAATGAATAAATAATAGCTCTTCTCACATATTTATTTTAACCTGTGCGAGAGCTATTCTTGAAATTATGCCTCCAAAAGCTTTTACATATAGAGGAATTAATTTGTTACCTTTTTCTTTTCTTAACCATAATGCCATAGCAAGTTCCTGAATATTAGGGTTTCTATGGATATTTAACCATTTATCAATTCTTTTATCGTTGCCAAACATGTAGTCTTGAAACTTTTTCATTATTAAAAATTGTTTTCCAAATCTTTCATTCCATAATTTTTCATAAAGTGCTAAATTATTCTGTTTAATAGCTTCTGATGCAAATTGTCCTGACTTCATGGCATAATAAATTCCTTCAAATGATACAGGCATAACGGTACCAAGCGCATCTCCGCATAGAATTATATTTTTTCTATAAAAATTTCTTTTTGTCCATCGAGGTATTTTAAAGGCTCTCAATTTTATTTTTGAAATATCTAATAAAGAAAAGAATCTCTTTTCTATGAAATTTTCAATGAAAAGTTTTAGCATATTA
>JAOAGB010000041.1 GCA_026415995.1 Thermodesulfovibrio sp.
TACCAGCCCTTCTATGCCTACATTAACTGAGGCAAGAAATTCTTGAATGGCATATCCTATAACACAGCCAATTATGGCACCAAAAAAACCTATAGTTATTCCATGGAAAACAAAAATTTTTATTATATCTCCATTTTCATAACCTAATGCCTTCAGTATTGCAATATCTCTCTTTTTTTCAAGTACTGTCATCATTATTATATTGAAAATACCAAAAGCTGAAACTATAAGAATCGCAAAAACTATCATGTAAGTAATGTAGTTCTGAATTTTAAATAGTTGAAGAAAATTACGGAAAGCCTTTTGCCAGCTTTCTGTATAATAACCCGTCTCTTTGCTAATTCTTTCTGCCAATTCATTGGCTCTATAAACATCTTTTATTTTAAATATTATCTCATTTACTTCATTTGGCTTATTGAGAATGGTTTGAAGCGTTTTTAAATTCATATATATTCTTGTCTGGTCAAGCATAGTTATGCCAGAGTCGAAGAAATCAACCACTTTGAACAAGTGAGTGACTCCATTTGGTGTGGTTATTATTACCTTTTTCCCTGCTTCATCAATACCAAGGTCTCTTGCAAGAAGTTTGCCTATAATAATGCTTTCTCTATCTGTAATGAGACTATCAAGTTTTCTATTGGCGATAAACTTATCAATGACAGATGCCTTCCTTTCCAGTGCAGGGTCTATACCTATTAATGATGCTGATTTATCAATGGTTCCGTATTTTACAATGCCCTGCCCTGTAAGATGAGGTGCTATACCGATAATCTGATTGTCTCTCTCATATTTCGCTATCAAAAATTTATAATCAACTATTTTATCCTTCAATTCCTTAGGTTTTGCTCCATAAACTTGGAAATGAATATTTTCACCATAGACTTTTTTTAAAATTTTTCCTTTGTCAGCTTCATCCTTTACTTTTAAAGTTATATGTGCATTTAAATCTAAAGCTTGCTCAATAAAGTATTTTTGAAAGCCATTCATAAGAGATGCCATTGCAATGAAGGCTCCCACACCTATTGATACTCCTGCTATAGCTACTATGGTTTGCCTTTTTCTTTCAAAGAGTAACTTTAAGGTGACAAAAATAATATGCTTCATTTAATGACCACTTCCTGCCCCTCTTTTAGTCCTTCTATAACATGGAAATAGCCATTATACCTTTCAGGAGATATATCTACTTTAACCCTTTTTACTTTTTGTCCTTCTAATATCTCCACGTAGCCATTTTTATAGGCTGACTCTGGTATGAAAACTCCTTCAACTTCCTTGATTATTATATTTGCCTCCACAGTAAGACCAAAAAATACGGGTTTACCATAATTAACATCAGCCTTAACTTTAACAGTTCTTGTGGTTCTATCAGATTGTTTTTCAAAAAGTTTGATTTTTCCCTCAAATACCTCTTTTGGATAAGAGTCAACAGTAATGTATACTTTCATCCCTTCCTTTACCATAGAAATATACTCTTCGTCTACAAGTAAAACTGTCTCAAGATTCTTTTCATTTCCCACTGAAAATAAGAAACTATTCTGTTGAATGTTATTAACATAATCTCCTGTGTTTATAAACTTTCTGAGGATTTTGCCATCTATTGGAGATTTGATAAAGTATTTATCAAGTTCTGCCTTAAGTGCCTGCTTTTTTGCCTTAAGACTTTCCAATTGGTAATTTAAGCTTTTAATCGAATCATTGTATATATTAATCTGCCTTTCATAATCTCTTTTTGCCACTTCGTATTCTCTCTTTATTTCATCAAATTTTTCCTTTGAAATCAATTCTTCTTCATAAAGAGTCTTTCTTCTATTAAAATTCTTCTCAACGTTTTCCAGTATGGCTTTTTTTATTTCAATGTTATGCTTCAATTCTTTTTTAAAATCAGAATCTGGTGCCAATTTCTCCTTTACAGAAGCAAGTTGAGCTGCTATATCCTTTAAATTTTCCCGAACTGTATCATTTGATATAACTGCAAGCAGTTGTCCCTTTTTTACTTCTTGTCCTTCCTTGACCATAATTTTTTCAATATATCCAGAAATTTCAGGTTTGATCACTACGCTATCAGCAGAATCAATATAACCAGAGGCATATACAGAATAGACCATTTTCTTCTTCTCAAGCTTATATTTCTCAGTTTTTGAAGATTTAACTAAAAAGACAAAGGTTAAAATAGCTATCAATAGAAAAATGAAGAATATCAAAAAAGTCTTTGTTTTATTAAGATTCATTTAATAATCTTTATTTTAGCATAAATTTTAAAGCTAAGTTTAAAATTTAACCTACATAGATGAAGTTCTTTAAATATGTTAACCCTGATATTTAAGGCTGAAAGTAGGATAAGGCGATGGGTTGACATTATTTATTAAATTAAAATAAAATAATTTATAGTCAGCTGAAGCTGAATAGATAATAACCATGAAGGCTTAGGGATGAACCCTATTTAACTTCATGGTTTTTTTTTGCTTATTACATGCCCCTCACCCCTTAGTCGCCCCCTAAGGGGTGTCCCTCCCTAAATAAAAGGAGACCATTCCCCATGGTCTCCTTTTATTTAATAAAAATGTTATCATAAAAATTATGAAAAAGATTGTATTAGCTATAACTGGTGCATCTGGTATTATATATGGGCTAAAATTGCTTGAAAATTTAGTTAAAAGCTTCAAAGTAGATTTAATTCTTTCAAATGCTTCCCTAAGTGTTATGAAATATGAAAGTGATATAGCAATATCAAATCTTAATGAATTTTATAAAAAGTTCCCATTTAATAATTTGACCCTTTATTCAGATAATGATTTAACCGCACCTTTAGCAAGCGGTTCCTATATTACAGAAGGAATGTTTGTAGTGCCTTGTTCCATGAAAACTCTCTCTGCCATTGCAAATGGTTACTCTGATAATCTCATTACAAGAACTGCTGATGTGATGATAAAGGAAAAGAGAAAACTTATTTTATCACCAAGAGAAATGCCTTTGAGTACTATCCATCTTGAGAACATGTTAAAACTTTCAAGGCTTGGAGTAATTATAGCTCCTCCTATACCAGCTTTTTATAATAAACCAGAAAGAATTGAAGATATTGTTAATTTTGTTGTAGGTAAACTTCTGGATTGCATGGGTGTTGAAAATAATTTGTATATGAGATGGAATGGCTAAAAAAGGCGTATTACTTCTTAACATGGGTGGTCCTGATAGTATTGACGCTGTAAAACCTTTTCTTTTTAATTTATTTAACGATCCTTACATTGCAAATTTTGGGATACTTCAAAAACCTTTATCTTGGTTTATTACAACTCTTAGGAGTGAAAAGGTAAAGCAAGCCTATAGATTAATTGGTGGTAAATCACCTCTTAAGGAAATTACTCTACAGCAGGCTCATGAATTAGAAAAAAAACTTGGACGGGATTATAAAGTTAAAGTAGGTATGAACTACTGGCATCCTTTTATAGAAAAATCTTTAAAAGAGTTTGAAGACGAGGGCATTAAGTATATCATTGCAGTATCACTTTATCCCCAATACTGTCATGCTACAACAGCTTCAGCAATAGAAAAATTTAAAAGATTTGCTAAGGGCAGGTTTGATTATAAGATAATTAGCTCTTGGTATGAAAATCCACTCTATATTGAAGCCTGGATTGAAAATATAAAAGAAACAATAAATAAATACGGCAATGCATTTATACTTTTTAGTGCCCATGGAATACCTGTTTCTTTATATAAAAAAGGAGACCCTTATATTAGTGAAACAGAAGGAACAGTAAGGCTTATAATAAGAAAAATGCATCTAACTGAATGGAAGCTTTGCTATCAAAGTAGAACAGGTCCTGTAAAGTGGGTTGAACCTTCTACAGAAGAGACTATTAAAGAAATAGCTAAACAAGGCGTTAAAAAAGCTTTTATAATACCAATTAGCTTTGTATCAGATCACATAGAAACTCTCTATGAAATAGATATTGTATATACAGAAATGGCTAAAAAGCTTGGATTAGAATTAATAAGAGTGCCTTCTCTCAATACAAAACCTAAATTTATTGAAGCATTGAAATCTTTAGTTATCAGTTAAATAAAGGGGGTAAAATGCTTTACGGCGAAAAATCTATTCAAGAAGCAAAACTTGAGGCATGGGACAATCCTTATCCTGACAGAGATTATATAATTGAGATAAGTTTTCCTGAATTTACATGTCTTTGTCCTCGTTCAGGTTATCCAGATTTTGCCACAATCAGGCTCAAATATATTCCTGACAAAAAAATAGTTGAGTTAAAATCTCTTAAACTTTATTTAAATTCATATAGGGCTCAGTATATTTCTCATGAAGCAGTGACAAATAAAATCTATGATGACCTGAAAAACCTTCTAAATCCAAGATTTATAGAGATAATTGGTGATTTTAATCCGAGAGGCAATGTAAAGACAATAATAAAAGTTTCCTCGGAGAATAAATAAATTTAGCTATGTTATAATATTTTTAGCGCCCATAGCTCAGTAGGATAGAGCGTCGGACTACGAATCCGCAGGTCGGGGGTTCAAATCCTCCTGGGCGCATTTAATAATTTATGACATGCCTTAATACTCTAACTCGTTGCTTTTCTATCAGTAACTGATATATTTCACCTTCTGGTGAAACTTTTATTGAACGCCAAATTTCATGGGGCACTTTTTGAACAGGAATTTTAACTCTCCCTAATTCTTTCAAATCCTTAGAGAAAACAACAAGTACATTGGAATGCTTTGCTTTATTCTTTCCTTCATCTAAAAGAAATGCTCCCAAATAAAAATTTCCTTTTTTGTCGTCCCATAATCCAAGAAGATTGGCTATTGGCATATTAAAATAAACAGTAACTTCAGGTTCCCATCTTGAAAGACTGTTTTCCTCAGAACGATAAATAATCGCTGTCACATCTCCTATAATATTTGCATAAAATACTCTTTTGCTGTCCCATGATAGTTTCCCAGGTACGCGAATCCTATCTGAAGATTGTCCGTCAATTGATGCTATCCTTTGAGCACAATTCCAGATACCTGAAAAATTTCCTTCATAAACTATCTGTAATTCTATGGCACAGGGTTCTGTTTTAATCAAATTAATAACTTTTCCCTCTGAATCAAGGATATAAATATGGTTTTTATCAATTCTTCCTTCTTTGAAAAACTCTCCTGCCAGAATGATTTTACTGTCAGGAGTAATTTCTATATCTCTGAATGCCACAGACTTATCTTTTGGTAAGGGAATAGTTTTTATTCTGTTGTTATTTTTGAAAACCTGAAT
>JAOAGB010000042.1 GCA_026415995.1 Thermodesulfovibrio sp.
CATACAAAGCCAATAATGTTAGTTTTCAATAAAATTGATAAAATGAATCCCTTAGAAGTTGAACAGATCTGTAGGAGATATAATGCATTAGGGATTTCTGCATTAAATAAAAATACTCTAATTCCTTTGATAGATGAAATAAAAAATAAACTTTGGGAAGAGAAAGCTATTTGTAACGTTCTACTTTAAATTTATAAATTTCCACATCAGGATCAAAAGGATCAATTCCTGCTTTAAGCTTAGCGATTCTTAGTTGTTCATCAACAGTATTTACGCCTTCTATATCAGGAAGAAGTAAACCTTTTTGCCATCCCTTAATAACGATGATTCCATATTTTTTAGGATCAAGTTCGTCCAGATTTCTGACAGGCTCAGGAGGACTTAGTATATCAACTGAATATTCAAGTTCAGGAAGCTCACTTTCATGAACAGGAGGAAATCTCGGGTCTTCAGTAGCTGCTGCTATGGCATTACGAATTATTTCTGTATATATATTTTCCGTAGCAGGCATAAAGGTTCCAATACAACCTCTTAATTGTCCCCGTTTTTTTATGGAAACAAAAACTCCAGCCTTTTTTTTCATATCTTCAGGTATTTCTTTTGGAATTGATGAAATCTTACCTGTTTTTACAAAATCTTCTATAGTCCTCTTAGCTATCTCCACATAAGGATGCATAATTAAGTATAACACATAAGACAATCGTTGCTAAAAAATTTCAAAGTTTTCTTCATCTTTATAAAATTAAAATATTAAGATTAAATTTTACATAAAAACTATTCAGTTGTCATTTTAGCTTTTCAAACTCTAATATTTTAATTATTAGTAATATAAACCACCAGAAATCCCTATTAGACAACCATAGAGAGCAAAGGCATTTATTCTTAAAGGCTTATATTTTGGTTTAAATTTTTTATGAGACAAATTTACCTATCTTGATAATTCTTCACTTATTAAGTTATTTTAAAAAATGGGTTTGAACTCAAGCCTAAAAAATATAATAAATCCTTCTAACTTGCTTTATTTGTTTGGATTTATTTTTGTTCTTACAGAACTCCTTTTCAAGATTTCTGGTAAAAGTCTCTGTCAGACCGAAGGGTGTAGAATTGTTGAAAGCTTTGTAAAGGGGGGAGATATTGTTTTACTTTTAAGCGGAATTGCTTTGTTTGGCTTGCTTTTTATATTATCTTTTAAAAGAAAGGCTGAGCATTTTCATTCTATAGTTCTCATTATTGCACTATCAATCGAAGGCTATCTTTTAGGTTTTCAGAGTTTTATAATTCACGAGTTTTGTCTTTTTTGTTTAGTAGTTTTTGTTACTCTTTTTATGGCAGCATTTTTAAGGCTAATTAAGGGTAGAAAAGAGATTGCCTTTGCTTTTATTAGTCTTGTCTCGGTGTTTTCTATTACATTTCTTGTTAATCCTCAAATTAATGAATTTCCATCATCTCCATACGTCCTTATTTATTCAAAGGATTGTCCACTTTGTAAAGAGGTTATTCAGTATTGTAAACAGATGTCCATACCAGTTGAAGCAATAGAAGCTAAAGAGGTAAGTAGTACTTTAAAAACTCTCAATATAAATTCAGTTCCAGTTTTATTTTGTAATGAAGGAAATGAAAAAAAATTCATTATGGGTGCTAATAATATTAAAGAATATTTATTGGCAAAGGCAACCCCTAAAAAAGAGTCTGGAGAATTTTGTCCTATATTTACCCCTTCAGAGTGTAAGTAATTTTTTTAGTTTTAATGCATTTTTTATTGCGTATCCCATGTAGTCATTATCGAAATATATATAACTTAACCTATTCCAATTTTTTAGCTTTTTTGCCCATTCTAATAACTCTTCATCCGTATATTCAGAAGCATAAAGCCTTTGTGAACCATGCAATCTAATATAAACAAAATCAGCTGTGATCGCTTCATAGTAAGGATATCTTCCTGCTGAATCCGCTATGCAAAAGGCAATGTTTTCTCTTTGTAATATAATGAAAAAATTATCATTAATAAATGTTTTATTCCTTACCTCTATTGCGTAACTGTATTTCTTATCAAGAAACTGGCAAAACTCATTTATCAAGGATTCATCAAATTTTAATGATGGAGGAAGTTGTATAAGTATTACCCCGAGTTTTTCTCTAAGAAATGAAACTCTTTCAATAAATCTGTCAATTGTTTCTTTATCAATTCTTAGTCTTTTAAAATGTGTTATATTTCTTGTCATTTTAAGGGAAAAAATAAAATCTCTATTTACTTTTGAATACCATTGTTGAAAGGTGGATGACCTAACATCCCTGTAAAAGGTAACATTTATCTCAACTGTCAAAAAATTTTTACTATAAAATTGTAACCATTCTGAATATTTTAGATCAGGAGGATAGAAAATTCCTTTCCAGTGCCCATACTGCCAACCTGAAGTTCCTACAAAAAATTTTAATCTTCTCTGTAAAGTTTGCTCCATAAGTCTTCATAGTAAAAAAGTTTCTTAAAAAGCCAAGTTCTGTTATTTAAATTCCATTCAACAGTTGCTTTCAATCCTGATTCAAATTTTGTTGTAGGCGACCAACCTAATTTATTTTTTATTTTCTCACTACAAATAGCAAATCTTTTTTCATGTCCGGGACGGTCTGGAACAAATTTTATTAGACTTTCAGGTTTATCGAGCATTTTAAGTATCTGTCTAACAATATCAATAATTTGGTATCTTTCACCACTCCCCACATTAAATACTTCGCCTGGATTCCCATTCTCTAAAACTGCAAAAACTGCTCTTATACAGTCACAAAGATAAAGCCATTCACGTATAATATCTCCTGTTCCATAAACTGGAATTGTTTCATTTCTAAGAGCCTTTAGCACTGTCATTGGAATAAGTCTTTCAGGATTCTGCCAGGGACCATAAATACTGCAAAGCCTTAAAGTTATTACCGGAAGCTGAAGGGCACGCCAGTAAACCTGTCCAAGCATATCAGCAGAGGTTTTACTTACTGCATAGGGAGAGCGGGGATTAAGTGGACAGTCTTCATCTCTTTCTCCTTCTTTAATTTCTCCATATTCCTCGTAGGAAGTTATGTTTATAAACTTTTTTATATCAAATTCTTTAGCAAGTTCAAGAAGATATATTGTTCCGATTATGTTTGTTTCCATAAAGATGCTTGGCTCTATTACAGATCTGTCTATATTTGTTTCAGAAGCAAAATGTAGCACAATTTCAGGGTTATGTGTTTTAAAGATTTTTCGCATTTCATCCCTATCAAGGATATCAACATTATAAAAATCTAATCTGTCCTGAATGGGTTTAAGTCGTTCAAGATCGCCTGCATAGGTCAGTTTGTCAACCACAATGACTTTCCAACCTTTTCTGGCAGCTAATCTTACAAAATCGCTTCCTATGAAGCCAGCGCCACCTGTGACAAGCACTTTCATGGTCAGTGCCTCCTAAGACTTTTTAGTTATTATACCAAAATTAAAAGGTGATGTTTTAAAATATTTTTATAGAAAAAATAAAAAATTATGGAGGAGGTGTTCTACTTATGCCCATTTATGAGTACGAATGTACTAATTGCAACAAGATTCATGAGGTTATTCAAAAATTTAGTGATGAACCTTTAAAAAATTGTCCTATTTGTGGAGGAGATTTGAGAAAGCTTATTTCTCAGTCTTCTTTTATTTTAAAGGGTAGTGGATGGTATGTGACTGATTATGCTCGTAAAAATGGTTCTAATAATGGTTCAAATGGTAAAAAATCAGAAAGTAAAACATCTGATTTTAAAGAAAAGGCAAAATCTTGAATGATTAAACCTCATGTTCACATCCCTTATAGCAAATTTTATGAGTACATAGATATTATCCAACGAGAAAGATTAAATCTTGAAATATATTTTGATTCAAAGAGCCTTGACGATATAAATAAGAATGAGCTTGTAAGGATAAGGAAGGCTCTTTTTTATGAGCCTTCTTTATCTTTACATGCACCTTTTATGGATTTGTCTCCGGGTGCTGTTGATTCAAAAATAAGAGAGGTAACTATTGAAAGGTTTAATCAAATTTTCGATGTTGCAGAAATTTTAGAACCAAAGAGCATAGTATTTCACTCTGGATACGAAAAATGGAAATATGCTTTTAAAGTTAATCTATGGCTTGAAAAAAGTCTAATTACATGGGAAAAATTTTTAAAAAGGGCTGAGCAATTAAATATTAAAATTGCCATAGAAAATATATTTGAAGAAGAACCTGATAACTTAAAAATGCTTGTGGAGAGAGTTTCTTCTTCTTATTTCGGTATTTGTTTTGATACAGGACATTTTAATTTATTTTCAAAAAAGGGACTTGATGAATGGATATCGGTTCTTGGTAAGTTTATTTTTGAATTTCATCTACATGACAACAATGGCAGTTTTGACGAGCATCTTGCTATAGGAAGTGGAGTTTTTGATTTTCAAAGATTATTAAGTTTATTGGAAAAAAAAGATTACTTGTATACCATTGAAGCTCACAGTCCCGAAGAGGTTTTTAAAAGTATAAAAAATTTTAATGAATTGATTAAATTAAAATAATTATGGTATTTTATTCTTTAAAATATATAAAATAAGGGTATAGCCATGGCAAAGATGAAAGGTGCAGAAATTTTAATTGAATGTCTTAAAAGGGAAGGGGTAAAACATATTTTTGGTTACCCAGGAGGAGTAATTCTTGATATTTTCGATCTCCTCTATGATGATCCAGACATTAAGCTTATTTTAACAAGGCATGAGCAAGGTGCTACCCACGCTGCAGATGGATATGCGAGAGTAAGCGGCAAACCCGGAGTAGTTTTAGTCACGAGTGGTCCTGGAGCTACAAATACAGTAACAGGCATTGCTACAGCCTATATGGATTCTATTCCTCTTGTTATCTTTACAGGGCAAGTTCCTACTTTTTTAATTGGTAATGACGCTTTTCAGGAAGCAGATATTGTAGGTATAACAAGGCCATGTACGAAATATAATATTTTAGTTAAAGATGTCAAAGACCTTGCGAGACAGGTAAGAGAAGCCTTTTATATAGCTACTTCTGGTAGGCCAGGTCCTGTGCTTATCGATTTGCCTAAGGATGTAACTCAAGGACGAGCTGAATTTGTATGGCCTGAAAAGATTCATATAAGAAGCTACAATCCCACCTATGAGGGAAATATTTATATGATAAAAAAGGCAGCTCAGGAGATTGCTAAGGCTAAAAAGCCTGTTATTATAGCGGGTGGGGGTTGTGTAATTTCTGAGGCACATGAACATTTAAAGGAGCTTGCAGAGTTTACTCAAATTCCTGTGACAAATACACTGATGGGGCTTGGAAGCTTCCCTGGAACTCATGAACTTTTTCTTGGAATGCTCGGAATGCATGGAACTTACTATGCAAACATGGCTGTTCAGAATTCTGATCTGGTAATTGCTATTGGCATGAGATTTGATGATAGAGTTACAGGAAAAACAGATGCTTTTGCCCCTAATGCAAAAATCATTCATATAGATATAGATCCAACATCTATTCGTAAAAATGTAAGAGTTGATATACCAATAGTTGGCGATGTTAGTAGGGTTTTGCAAGTATTAAACAAAATTCTTAAGGAAGAAATTAAGCCTCAGTGGGATGAGGTGAGAAAATCGTGGCTTAAACAGATAGCTCAATGGAAAAAAGAAAGACCGTTAACCTATGAGTTTGATCCAGATGTTATAAAACCTCAATATGTAATTGAGAAACTATATGAAATTACAAAAGGTGAGGCAATAATTACAACGGAAGTGGGACAGAATCAGATGTGGGCAGCGCAGTTTTATAAATATAATAAACCAAGAAGATGGGTGAGTTCAGGAGGACTTGGCACCATGGGATATGGATTCCCTGCTGCCATAGGTGCCCAACTTGCACGTCCTGAGATGACAGTAATAGATGTGGCAGGCGATGGAAGTATTCAGATGAATATTCAAGAACTCGCTACTGCTGTCATATATGAATTGCCTGTAAAGGTTGCAATAATAAATAATAGTTATCTTGGTATGGTAAGACAATGGCAGGAGCTTTTTTATAGTGAGAGATATTCACATACCTATTTAAGCACTGCACCAGATTTTGTAAAATTAGCTGAAGCATATGGAGCAGTAGGACTTAGAGCAACAAAACCAAGTGAAGTAGAACCAGTGATAAAAGAGGCGTTATCAATTAGGAAACCAGTATTTATGGATTTTGTAGTAGATTGGAAGGAAAAGGTTTATCCTATGGTACCCCCCGGTGCTCCTATTGATCAGATGATTTTTGAAGAAAAGAAAAAAGAACGCAAGTTGAAAGCTGTCAAGTAGGAGGATAACGTGAGACACACTATATCTGTTCTTGTGGAGAATAAATTTGGAGTTTTGGCAAGAATAGCTGGTCTTTTCAGTGGTAGAGGATACAATATTGAGAGTCTATCAGTAGGTGAAACAATAGACCCTCAGATGTCTATAATGACAATTGTTACTACTGGGGATGACAGAGTTATTGAGCAGATTACAAAGCAACTTAATAGGCTTGTTGATGTGATAAAGGTGGTTGATTTAACAGAAATAGATCATGTGGAAAGAGAGATGGTGTTGATAAAAGTTGCACCAAGAAAGGAAAACAGACTTGAATTACTCAAGACAGTAGAGATATTCCGTGGCAGAGTGGTAGATTCAGGACCTACCACTTATACCATAGAAATTACAGGGGATGAAAAGAAAATACAGGCGTTTATTGAATTAATGAAACCTTTAGGAATAAAGGAATTTGTCAGAACAGGCAAGGTAGCCATTCCACGAGAGATATCTCAAAAAAAATAGTGATAAAAATTTAAAAGGAGGCATAAATGTTAAACAGAGGAAAAGTTTATCTTATTGATGTAACAAATAGAGATGGTGTACAAACTTCAAGAATTTTACTTCCAAAGCTTTCAAAAACTTTGCTTAATCTATATCTTGATGAGATGGGAGTTTATCAAAGTGAGATAGGGTTTCCCACTCTTAAGCATGAATTAAATTATATTAATGCAAATCTTGAACTTGCTGAAATAGGAGCATTCAAAAGGATTCATCTTGAAGGTTGGGCAAGGGCGATTCCGGAAGATGTGGAGTTAGCATTTAAAAATTGTCCTAAAATTAAACATCTAAATCTGTCTGTATCGACTTCTGAAATTATGATTCAAGGTAAGTTTCAAGGCAGAAAAACATGGGATGATGTAGTAAAAGGGATGTATAATGCTGTAAAGCTTGCAAAGGAGCTTGGAGCAGAAACAGTCGGATTTAATGCAGAAGATGCTTCCCGTACAGAATTAAGCAGACTAATTGAATTCATCTTAGCAGGTAAAGAAGCAGGTGGAGATAGATTTCGTTATTGTGACACCTTAGGATGTGAAGACCCAATTACAATTTATGAAAGAATACATACTCTTGCATTGGCAACAAAATTTCCCATTGAAATGCACTGCCATAATGATCTTGGAATGGCTGAAGCTGTTTCAGTTGCAGGAGCAAGAGCAACTGTAGAGGCCGGAGTTGACAGTTATATAAATACTACTGTAAATGGATATGGTGAGAGAGCTGGAAATGCTGACTTAGTGTCAACAGTTCTTGCATTAAAATATTCTCATGGATTAAAAGAAGCATGCCCTCTTGACGAACATATTAATCTTAATTTGGCATGGAAAATTGCTAAATATGCCTCTTATGCTTTTAATATCCCGATTCCAATAAATCAACCCGGAGTTGGTGCTAATGCTTTCGCTCATGAATCAGGTATTCATGCAGATGGTGTTCTTAAAGATCGTTCCAATTATGAACTATACTCTCCAGAAGATGTGGGTCGTGGCGAACCTGAACTTCTTGAAACAGGAAGAATAATCACTACAGGAGAATATGGAGGAATTAAGGGGTTCAGATATGTCTACAGTAAGCTTGGAATAGAATTTCATGATGACAATGAAGCAAGAAATATACTTGAACTTGTCCAATACGCGAATTTACATACACAGAAGCCTCTTACCGATGATGAGTTGAGATTTATCGCGACCTATCCTGACATAGTCAGGCAAATTCTTACAGTAACACCTTAAGGAGGAGTATAAGTAATGTATAGTATTACTCTAATTCCCGGAGATGGCATAGGCCCTGAAATTTCTGAAGCTATGGTTAAAGTTGTTGAGGCTACAGGAGTAGAAATTAAATGGGATATTCAAAACGCTGGAGAGGAAGTTTATTTAAAAGAGGGGAATCCTCTTCCAGAGAGAGTGCTTGATTCAATCAAAAGAAATAAAATTGCCATAAAAGGTCCAATAACAACTCCTGTAGGAACAGGTTTTAGAAGTGTTAATGTAACACTAAGACAAGCACTTGATTTATACGCTTGTGTGAGGCCTTGTAAAACATTTAAAGGTGTAAAAACAAGATACGAGAATATAGATCTTGTAATAGTGAGAGAAAACACAGAGGACCTCTATGCAGGAATAGAATTTAAAAAAGGTGAACAGGATACTATTGATTTAATAAATTTCATTAATTCAAAATCTGGCAAAAAAATAAGAGAGGACTCAGGCATTAGTATCAAGCCCATTTCAGTTTTTGGTACAGAAAGAATTGTTAAGTTTGCCTTTGAATATGCAAGAAAGAACGGAAGAAAGAAGGTTACAGCAGTTCATAAGGCAAATATAATGAAGCACAGTGATGGTCTTTTCCTTGAGGTTGCAAGAGATGTTGCATCACGATATCCAGATATTGAATTTGAAGATAAAATTGTTGATAATATGTGTATGCAGTTAGTGCAAAAACCTGAGCTTTACGATGTATTGGTACTACCTAATCTTTATGGGGACATTATAAGTGATCTCGCAGCAGGACTTATTGGTGGACTTGGACTTGCACCTGGTGCAAATATTGGAGATGAATATGCTGTTTTTGAGCCAACGCATGGAAGTGCTCCTAAATATAAAGGTTTAAATAAAATCAATCCTCTCGCAATAATACTTAGTGCGGTTATGATGCTTAGACATCTTGGTGAATTTAATGCAGCTGTAAAAATCGAAAGGGCGATTTCTGAAATAGTAGAAGAGGGTAAATTTGTTACGTATGATATGAAATCACCAAATGACCCAACTCCACCAGTTGGTACACAGGAGGTAGCAGAGGCTTTAGCCACAAAAATAAAAAGCTACTAAAACTGTTCGATAGATATTAAAAATTATATGAATGAGATTGCCCTAATATTGTTTCTTATTCTTCTAAATGGGCTTTTCTCCGCTGCTGAAATAGGAGTTGTAACCCTAAGAAGGTCACGACTGCGACAGCTAATTGAGGAAGAAAATCCAAATGCTCTTGTTGTAGAAAAATTTAAGGAAAATCCAGATAGATTTCTTGCAACCATTCAGGTAGGTATCACACTAATTGGAAGTCTTGCATCTGCCATAGCCGGTGCCTATGCAGTTACTAATATTAAGCCACTATTAGAGTCTGTACCTATTAAATTTATCTCCATCTCAGCTGAAGCATTATCAATAACTTTCATTGTAATAATCGTCACATATGTCTCCGTTGTCTTAGGAGAACTCGTTCCCAAATCAATTGCCCTTTCAAATCCTGAATGGGTAAGTTTGAAGACTTCAAGATTTATAGATTTTTTTTCAAAAATAACTTTCATATTAGTAAAAATTCTTACAAAAACTACTAACTGGTTACTAAAACCTTTTGGATTGAGAGCTTTTTCTGAGAGAGGTTTTATTTCTCAAGAAGAGTTGAAACTTCTCGTAGAGGAAGGAGAGGAAAAAGGTATATTTGAACCTGAAGAACGTCAATTAATCCACAGTGCCTTTGGATTTTCCGATATTATGGTAAAGGAGATAATGATACCTGCTCCTCAAATGATAACAATAAGTGTCTATATGAGTATTGAAGAAATTAAGCAGATAATCATGGAAGAACAATTCTCTCGTTACCCTGTTATAGGAAAAGATTTGAATGATATTAGAGGAATACTCTTTGCTAAAGATTTTTATAATCTTTTAATTAAGAATCCTAATGATAAATTTGAAATAAAAAGGATTATTAAACCTCCTATGTTTGTCCCTGAAACAATGAAAATTAATATACTTCTAAATGAAATGCAGAAAAAAAGAGTTCATATGGCAATTGTTGTTGATGAGTACGGAGTTGTGACAGGATTAGTAACCCTTGAGGATATTCTCGAAGAACTTGTTGGAGAGATAAGAGATGAATATGATATTGAAATGCCAGTGATTACCCTTTCTGATGGTTCAATGATAATAGATGCAGGTATTTCAATTAGAGATTTAAAAGAAGACTACGGTATAGAAATTGAAGAATCGGAAGAGTATGAAACTCTTGGAGGTTTTATTTTAACATCACTTCAAAGAATTCCAGTTGTCGGTGACACTGTAATAACTGATGACAAGGTTTTTCGGGTTATGGAGATGGTAGGGCAGAGAATCTCAAAAATCAAATATGAAAAAAGATTAATTAGTGAAAATAATTAAAAATTTTGAGTTATTAATTTATAAAAAATGATTATTTGCATTATTAATCTGTTTTAAATTAATTTTAAATATGTCTTCATCAATTGCTGAATTAAAAAATAATTATAAAGAATTTTTTTATGATTCTAAGGAATCTGAAGAATTAGTTGTTATTTTTGTAGAGAGAGAAAAAATTAAAGATATTGCACAGGCATTAATTTCGGAAGGATTAAGATTTGTTCATCTGACAGCCATAGATTTTTCTGAACAGAAAAATAAAATTGAATTAAATTATTTTTTCTTCCATCTTGAAGAAAAGAAAAATATCATAATTAAATCTGAAATTGATATTTCCAATTCCTCCATAGCTTCAATTGCAGATATAATTCCTGGTATAACCTGGGCTGAAAGAGAATGTAATGACATGTTTGGAATAAAGTTTGAGGGACATCCTGATCCAAGAAGACTCGTTCTTCCAGATGATTGGCCAGATAACCTCTATCCATTAAGAAAAAATTTTTCCTATAATTCAAAACCGCCTGTTAAATCAGAACCTACTATGGAGTTAAAAAAACCAGGTGAGGGTAGAACCGTGATTCCTCTTGGTCCTTTTTATCCTTCTTTGGAAGAGCCTGCATATTTTAGACTAATTGTGGAGGGTGAAGAAATTGTTGATTTT
>JAOAGB010000052.1 GCA_026415995.1 Thermodesulfovibrio sp.
GAAGCTGGTAGAACAGGTATGGGTAAACTTCCTAAGGATCTAATGCCAGAGTTGAAAAGCATTCTAAGACCCAGTAGAATTTTAAACTTTGTTCTTCCAATAGGTACTCTTGGTGTTTTACTTTTCATGTTTTTCCCAGCACAAATATGCGCAGCATGGGCAATTGTTGTATCAGTAGTTTACTTTACATTTTTTGGAGGACCTCTTCAGGGAAAGGAAATTTTAAACAGGATAAAGTCCATCTGGGGAGGACTTTTTGAGGGAGTTGTAAAAGCTTTAGCATGGCTCATGATAATGATGGCATGTGTTCAGATTGCTGTAAGCTTGATATCTTTAACAGGATTTGGAGTGAAAGTTTCAGAGATAATTATTGAGATATCTGGATATAATGTTTATCTTGCCCTTATAGCAACAATGCTTACAGCAATAATTCTTGGGATGGGCATGACAACAACTGCTGCCTATGTTATAGCTGCTGCTGTTTTAGTCCCTGCACTGCAACAGATGGGAGTAAATCCTCTTGCTGCTCATCTATTCATTTTCTATTTTGCCATTAAGTCTGGTTTAACTCCACCTGTTTGTATAACAGTTTTTACAACAACTGCAATTGCAGGTGGAAGCTGGCTTAAGGCTGCATGGAATTCCATGAAATTAGGAATCGGTGGATACATAATGCCATTCTTCTTCATATTTGTTCCAGCCTATTTAATGAAAGGTTCTCCGTGGGAGATTCTATTCATATTCATTGGTGCCTTTGTTGCCATGTTTGCCATTGAAGCGGGCGTTTTAGGTTACTGGAAAAAGCCTTCCACCCCCCTTGAAAGAGCCCTTTACATAGCTGGTGGATTAATCATGATGGCACCTGGATATTGGACATTTGTAGGATTAGCACTCTTTTTAATTGGACTTTTACTTGAAAAATTTGATGTACAGATACCTATAATAGCAAAAAGACCTGAACAGATTATTAGAAAACAGAAGGATTAATTAAAAGCCTCAGGCAATCCCTGAGGCTTTTAATTTTAATATTTCTTCAAAGCCAATCCAGTGAGAACGATTTATCAGAAAGGTTTTAGCAGATGGATATAATTTTTTTAAATCTTCCAATGCCTTTATCGGGAGGATTTTATCATCTACTCCTTGAAGAATAATAAGATTTTTTGTTTCCGAGTGTAAATCTGAAACTTCAGAGGAAAGGAGAAACTCAAGTCCATAAATTAGCCTTTCATAATCAACTTTTTTAGGGATTACAGGCTTAAGGCCAGCATTAATTAAAAATTCCTTTATAACTTTTTCAGGCTCTGTCTGCATTTTTTGTATCATTATCTTTAAAATTCTTGGTCTGATGTAGTGAGTGAATCTTATAAATCCTGCAACAACTATCAATTCTTTAAATCTCTGAGAAAAAAAGGATAAATTTTTTAAAATAATATGTCCTCCTGTGGACCAGCCTATTACGGTATTACCTGATTTATTCTCTAAGAAGTTCAATATTTCTATCTCATTTAAGTCGATGAAAGGATTTATAAAATACCAATCCTTTGGGATATCTCCTAAGGCTTCTTTAAAACCTGCCCATCCTGATAAAAAAAGATTCATTGCTGATTAATTATCGCTACAGTTTGCTCAAAACAGTTATTCAAAACTGTTGAGCTTACACCTCCTAAAACTATATCCTTTATTGCAGATCGTCCCTTACGTCCCATTACTATAAGGTCATAGCTGCCTTCTTTAATTTCTTTAATGATTTCATCCTTAGGAAAGCCAATGATACTTTTTGTAACAATTAATTCTGGAGAGATTCCTTCATTGGTAAATTTCCTTTTAGATTCAATAAGAATTTCCTCTGCTTCTATCTCTGGATCAATTCCTTGTCTAACTCTTTCAAGATAAAGAGATACATTTATTATTCTTAAAATATTAATCTTTTTAATACTTTTAACTACTTTAGCAAGGGATACAACATGTTCAACAGCCTTCATTGAATATTCAGAACCATCAACAGGAATAAGTATATTACCTATAGGGTTTTCTTCTGATATTTTTTGCCCTACTATGTATATATTTTGTTTTAAAAGTCCATATAGTATTTTTTCAGAAACACTGCCAAGAATGATTTTCTTGAATTTAGACATTACCCTGCGGGCAAGCATTACTGTTTTAATATCTTGGCTTGTTGAAATTTCTATGATTTTATTGCCAGGGTCTCCTATATCTACTTGTTTTTTTATGCTTCCTAAGAAACCTATATTTCTGATATGTCTTTCATAGTCATCTAAAAATGGCATAATTTGTTCTTTAATATATTTTTCTATGATTTTCTCAGCAAAAATTTTATCCTGAATCATTACCAATCTAAAGTCCACATTCTTAAGCTTTTCACTAATAGATTCAAGAGGAACCACATTAAGAAGAGTAATTTCTATGTTTTTGTCTTCAAAAAATCTTAATAGAGATCTTACAAATTTAATTGCCTTTTTTGAGTTTTCGCTTCTGTCAACGGGAAGTAATATTTTATTTAAAGCATTTTCCATCATAGAACCTTAAAATCTATTCTTTTATTATCCCTAACTACAAATGATTCCATAGGTACAATATAATTTTTATCTAAATAATGTACTTGTATGCCTGAAACTAAGGCATAGATGATTTTATCAGATTTCACTAAATTCTCCATAGTCCTTTCAATTTCATTACAACTCACATGAAGAGCTATTTTAGTTAATTCCTTGAGGTCTGGAGTTCTATTAGATATTTCTTTGCGAAGCTTTTGTTTGATAAAGATTAATTCTGGATTTTCTTCCTTTTCTCTTTTATCAAAGTTTAGTATTTCATTTAGAAACAAAATAAGAGCTCCGCAGGCAGTTGATTTTTCTATACCTTTTCTCTTACAAATTCCTATACCGCCTTTTTCATCTAAACCTATATGAGTAAACACATAAAAAACAACTCTCTTTTCTTCCCCATCAGGAGCATGACTGATAAAGACTTTTGCACCTATTTCTCCAGATGAATAAATACCAGCAAAGCTTGAAAAATTAAAGAAGTCTCCCCAAAGATTTTTTATTTTTAATAAAACGCTTTGGCATATTTCATCCCTACAGAGACATACCCCTGCAATTGTATTGTTATGTTCAAATCCGTATTTTTTTAATTTTTCTGCGGAAAGGTTTATAAAATCTTCCTCTTTAAGATATTTATCAAAAAACTTATCCATAAACATAGTCAGGTTATTATATCATAAAATTTTATTTTTTCTACATGTAACCTTTTGCATAATAAATTATCAAATAAAGCAATAGGAAAAATATTGACCATAAAACAAGTGCACCAATAGGCATAGGCATTAGGGAGTCTCCTGGATAGATTGCTTTTTCTGCTTTGAGTCGCGCTTTTATTCTTGATCTTTTTTCAGGAATTGAGAATATAAGAAGAATAGAATCTCTGATAATTTTAATTGCTAAAACAGGGTTTTTTGTTAACCAATCTAAAAAATATGGTATTTTATAGAAAAATATTTTGTTTATCTTTTGCATAATTGCTGAACCAGGTTTGTTTATAAACCAAATGAAAATTTGCGCTCCTTTTCTATAAAACCAGTCTAAATCAAGATTGGTAGCTCGCATTTCTGCAGGGAAAATGCCTGATTTCATAAGAAATATATAGGCAAGTGCTCCAAATAGCAGTAATTGAGTGGTTGTTACAACATGGGAAGCAGTATAAGGTTCGAAATTAACTGGATATGGCAATAAGCTATAGAGAGAACTTGGCATAACTCCTATAAAGACGCATAGAAATGCTGTCAATCCCATGGCAAGAAGCATATGAGGAGGAGATTCTTTGGTTCTTATTCCCGAGTCATGAGCAAAGAAAGCATAGTAGGGAACTTTGATTCCTGCATGCTCAAGCACACCAACAGAGGCAAAGGTAAGCATAAACCAGATTGGTATTAATCCTCCTATTGCAGAAGCTTCAACCACCATGGATTTACTTATAAATCCGCTAAATAATGGAAAAGCAGAGATTGACGCAGCACCTATGATGCAAAATAGAGCTGTTATAGGCATGCTTTTATAAAGTCCTCCCAAGTCAGTGCATTTAATTTTACCTGTTCTATAAATTACTGCTCCCATTGACATTACAAGTAAAGCTTTATAGAGAATATGACAAAAAACATGTGAAAATGTTCCGTTAAGGGAAAGTTGAGTGCCAATACCTATCCCTGTAACCATATATCCAAGCTGATTTATGAGGCTATAAGAAAGGACTTTTCTTAGGTCATTTTCAATAACGGCAAAAAATATGGGGAATACCGTCATGGTAGCACCAATCCATATGAGAAGTTCTGTCCCCGGAAAACCTCTTGCAAGAACATATACAGCTGTCTTGGTAGTGAAAGTCCACATAAAAACTCCACCTGTAGGGGTTGTTTTTGGATAGGCATCAGGTAGCCAAGCATGAAGTCCGGGGAAAGCACAGTTTAGTCCAAACCCTATGAATATTAACCAAGAACTTAATCCCTTAAGTCCAATATAGCCAAAGCTTAGAGAGCCTGTTTCATAGTAATGCATTACAATTCCCGCTAAAAGACACATACCTCCAAATATGTGAACTAATAGATATCTTAACC
The DNA here is from genome assembly GCA_026415995.1 of Thermodesulfovibrio sp. Lineage (GTDB taxonomy): Bacteria > Nitrospirota > Thermodesulfovibrionia > Thermodesulfovibrionales > Thermodesulfovibrionaceae > Thermodesulfovibrio. The sequence goes on from JAOAGB010000052.1 coordinate 4,631, forward strand.
CTGCACCGTAAGATTCCTTTGTCTTTGATGCCCATATGAGATAAAAAGCGCTAAATGCCATTGTTTCCCAAAATATAAAAAGAGTAAACAAATCACCTGCAAAAACTACTCCTAAAGCTGCACCTGCATATAAAAGAGCAGCTATGTGTTGAGCAGTTTCTTTCACATGAAGTGAGTACAGTAGTGCAATAAAAGTGATTATGTGATATATATATCCAAAGATTATGCTAATTTTATCAACCTTAACAAGAATAAGTTCATACTCTAAAAATTTGAAACTCCAGTGAATACCCTCGGAAATATTTATGAAATTAATAAAACCTAAAACTGGCAAAAGCAATAGATAAACGCTTTTAAGTTTACCTCTTAAAAGAGGAAGAAGTAGTGCTCCAATTATAAATACAAATGCAGGAGGTACTGCATTAATCATTGTAGTAATCCTCCTTCCGTTTAACTATCGGTCTTAAGATATGTTTTGCAATAATTATGAGAAATACAAAGGCAACAAAACCAAAAACCGCATAGAAAAAGGGATAATTCTCCCAGGGGAAATAGGTGTGTTTATGGATAAACAACTCGGCAATGAGAAAAATTATTACGAGTATGTAAAAGACGGTGAAAAATTTTCTTACATTTTTGGGATTATCAAACCAATATTTTTTACTCATATCTTGATCTCCTAAAGGGTCTTCCAAAGAATATAGGCTAAGTATAAGGAAAAAACACTAAAAAATATATAAAACAGTTTTCTATAAGCAGAGACTGCTTTATTGGTTAATCCCCCAGTTTCTTCGTAAACTTTCTTTGCCATTTTTCATTAACCTCCCATAATATTTGCTAAGATAACTCTTATTATCTCAAGAAAGAAGGAAGGGTATAAGAATATTAGCACTGTTAAAATGGCAGTAATTAAATGAGGAATTACAACAAACATTGGCGCTTCATGTATTCCTCCGCCACTGTATTCTTTAAAATTATCATCATATTTTGGTTTTTTCATAAAGGCTGCATAAACTATTGGCATGAAGTAACAGGCATTTAGTATTGTACTTAAGGTTAAGATGACAAGAACAAAAAGTTGATTTGCCTCAAGAGCTCCAAGGCTAAGATACCATTTGCTAATAACTCCAGCAAAAGGTGGAATTCCTATCATTGATAATGCACCTATTGTAAAAGATGCCATAGTTAAGGGCATCTTTTTTCCTATCCCGTCAAGTTCGCTGATTTTTGTTTTACGGGTTGCCACATATATAGCTCCAGCAGTAAAAAAAAGTGTAATTTTTCCAAAGGCGTGAGCTCCTATATGAATTATACTTCCTTTGATACCAGAGGGAGTAAGAAGAGCTGCGCCAAGAACAATATAGGAAAGCTGACTGACAGTTGAGTAAGCAAGTCTGAGCTTTAAGTTGTCCTGTCTCAAAGCTATTACTGATGCTGCTATTATAGTGAAAGATGCAATTACTGTAAGGACTGTTCCAAGATCAAGACTTTTAAGAAGGTCTATGCCAAATATATAGAATACAACTCTGAGGATCATGAATACTCCAGTTTTTACAACAGCTACTGCATGAAGAAGTGCACTTACAGGTGTAGGCGCAACCATTGCTGCAGGAAGCCAGCTATGTAGTGGCATTATGGCTGCTTTAGTAATTCCTGCAATATAAAGAAGAAAAGTAATTGTTACTAAGAAAGGAGCAGCATTTTTATTTAAAACTCCATCAGGAGAAAAATTCAGATTTCCGGAAATATTATAAGTTATAACAATTGCTGTCAGCTGAAAAGCTATTGAAGTACCGAGTAGATAGGTTAAATACTTTCTTGCCCCCTTCTTTGCTTCTTCAGTTTCTTTATGTGCAACGAGAGGGAAGGTAGAAAGTGTTAAAATCTCATAAAAGACAAAGGCGGTAAACATATTTGCTGAAAAAGCTATTCCTATCGTAGCAGAGAGGGATATGGCAAAATAGGCAAAATAACGGGTTTGTGCACTTTCATTAAGTCTGCGCATATATCCTATGGAATAAAAAGATGTAATAATCCATAGAAATGCTGCTGTGATAGAAAAAAATATACCTAAAGCATCTACTTTAAAATGAAATAGGAGTTCAGGAGTTATTTTAAAAAGGTTATATTCAATTACTTTACCATTTATAATATCTGGTAACATGGAGACAACTATTCCAAATTTAATAAATGCGGCAAGAATAGTCCATGTCTCCCTCAAATTTCTTGCTTTCTCACCCGTGATTGCTATTAGAAATGCTGCTATTAAAGATATTATTATTGCTAATAGGGGTTTTGATGAAATTATGGTTTCCATAGTTTAAAACCCTGCCGGTACCGTAAATTTAATGATAGAAGAGATAATTTCTCCACTGTAAAAACCAATTATTAAAATTGCTAAAGCTGTTATGATTATGGGAATCATCATACTTAAAGGCAATTCTCTAAAGGTATACTGCGGTATAACTTCTTTTTTAGTAAAATAAATTTTTTCAAAGATTCTGAAAAATATAAGTGCATTAACTAAACTACTAAAAACTACCGTGGCTGCAGAGATCAAATATTTTGCTTCAATAGCGCCTAAGATTAAATACCATTTACTAAAAAATCCTGCGGTAGGAGGAATTCCTATCATAGATAGCGCTGCTAAGATGAAGGCGGACATAGTAATTGGCATATTTTTATTTAATCCAGTGAAATCTTCAAGATTCCTTGAACCAACCCTATAAAAAATTCCTCCTGCTATCATAAAAAGACAAGCGATCATTACAGCGTCATTGAGTATATGTAAAACTGCACCTATGAATCCCTCTTTATTACCCAGACTTACACCAAGTACCATATATCCTATTTCCGCAATCAATATGTAAGAAAGCGTTCTTTTGAAATCTCTTTGACCAATAGCAATTATACTTCCAAAAAATATAGCTATTGTTGACCACCAAATAAGCATATTAGAAAGAGGTGTTATCTCTGTTAAAAATCTGGGCTCAAAAAGTGTGAAGGATATCCTAATTAAAACATATATGCCAACCTTAGTTACAGTTGCAGAGGCAAATGCACTAACAGCAGAGGGTGCAAAGGTATACGAGTCTGGTAGCCATCTATGTAATGGGAAAAGAGCAATTTTTATTGCAATACCTACCACAAAAAATGCTAAAGCAGTAAGGGTTACCTTGGACTCATAAAGAGATGGCAAAAGACGGGTCAGATCACTAATGTTGAGTGAACCTGTAATTATATAAATATAGCCTACTCCTAATAAATAGAAACAAGCTCCTATTGTGCCCATGATTATATAATTAAAACTTGCAAGTACAGAGCGTTTCTCACCAATTGCTATTAGAGCATATGCCGAAAGAGAGGCTATTTCAAGGAATACATAAAGATTAAAAATATCCCCAGTAATTGTTATTCCAAGTAACCCTGTTGTAAGAAGTAGATAGGTGGAATAGAAATAGGGTAATTTTGCCTTTGCAATCTCTTTTTTTATACTATCCTTAGAATATATGGCTATAATAAAACTGATCGATGAGACAATGACTATCAAATAGGCATTTAAATGGTCTACCACATACTCAATTCCCCATGGAGGCGTCCAGCCGCCAAGTTTATATCTTAATGTTCCAAAGCTAATAACTGTGGATAAGATATCAATTGAGAGAATAACACAGATACCTAAAACAAGTAAAAAGAAGGGATAACAGAGTGTCCTTTTTAGGAAAATTAAAAATATATTAATAAATGAAGCAATCAATGGAATAACAATAATTAGAATTGAGGCGTGCTCTGTAAGATTCATTTTTTCTTTTTCAATATCTCTATTATTTCATCTTCATCGAGGGTTTTATATTGTTTATAGAGCATCATAATAATAGCAAGGGCAACACCGAATGTACTTACCATTACCACTATAGCAGTAAGCATTAAAACATGAGGTAGAGGATTAATGTATTGTGCTGGGTTTATGACTTCTTGAGATTTAACTAAAATCGGTATTGTAGCATCCTTTTTATAGGCTGTTGATATGAAAAATAGTATTATTGCAGTCTGAAAAATATTCATTCCTACGATTTTTTTTACGAGATTTTTTTTCGCTATCATGGCATAAAAGCCTATCATCATAAGAGATATGTAAATCCAGTAATTATATTTACCAATAATTATCTCCATTTAGACTTCACCTTTTTCGTGTTTACCAAAGGTTGTAAGATTAAGGAATATAGATACCATGACAGCCATAACAGTAATCCCAACACCAATCTCTATAATGAGAGTGCCGAGAGCACGAACTCTTGCAATATCAATAGGAATTAATTTTTGAAAGGCAGAATAATTCAGGTATTCTTTTCCTAATAATATACACAAAAGTCCTACTAATGCATAGATAAAAACACCAAGAGCTATTAGTATGACATTTTTATTTTCTGAAAATCTTCTTTTTATCCAGTTTATGTCATATGCAATCAACATCAGTATGAATGATGCTCCTAAAATGCATCCTCCTTGAAAACCTCCTCCAGGGCTATAATGTCCATGAGCTATGACATAAAAGGCAAAAAGTTGAATGAGAGGAATCATAATTCTGCAAACCGTTTGTATTATCAGGTCATTATAAAGTCTTATCATCTTCAATTCTCCTTAATAATAAAATACATACAACTGCAGCGGTAAATATAACAGTTGTCTCTCCTAAAGTATCGTATCCTCTGTAGTCTGCGAGAACTGAAGTAACCGCATTTGGAGTGGCGGTTTCTTCTATAGTTTTTTCAATATAACGGGGAGATATATGTAGGCTTGCTGGAGAATTAGGATCTCCCCAGTCAGGCATATCAAGGGTACTGTAGACAAGAGCACCACCCGTCATTATAACTATTATGAGAGCAAAAACCTTCAATCTTTTGTCCTTCTTGTTGTTTGATAAATTGCACCTATGAAAAAGGCAGTGCTGATTCCAGCGCCTACAGCAGCTTCAGTAAAAGCCACATCAACTGCCCCCATTTCTGCCCATAAAATGCACATAAGAAAGCTATATGCACCTAATAGTATGGCAGAACTGAGTAAATCTTTTACATGTATTGCAGCTAAAGCACATATTAATAAAATGGTTAATATCAATATCTCCATAATCCATATCATTTTTTAAAAACCTCCTTTTTTAAGGGAATAACTCCGCTATCCAATCCTGCCTTTGTCAGGGCATGAGTTGCAGTAGGATTGGCAAGAAAAATAAAGAATATAATGAAAAATATCTTTATGGATACAAGTATTGTGCTTAAGGAAAAATCCTCTTTAAGTATATAGATTACAATTCCAAAGAGAATTAATACGGCACCAAGGGTATCTCCTTTTCCAGTTGCTTGAAGTTTACAATAGAAATCAGGGAATCTTAAAAGTCCAATTGTTGCTGTAAAGAAAAAGAACAAGCCTATAGCTACGATTATAATTACAATGATATTTATGATAAAGTCAAAATCTATCATTTGCCTGCCTCCCTATCCTTTAAAAACTTAGTTCCTGGTGTTATACTTTTTCTGAGTCTAAAAAACTTAGAGGCTGCCAGTGTAGCTATGAAATTAAGCAGAGCATAGGCAAGAGAAATATCAACAAACATATCGATTCTTTTGTAATAAATTCCCAACAGTACAAGAATTAATGTGGTTTTAGTGCCAATAACTCCTACTGCTGCAATTCTATCCATGATTGTTGGACTAAAGACCGCACGATAAAGACATAAAATAACCATTATTCCAAGAATTATTATTGTTAATACAAAGAAATGTTCCATTATTTTTTGTCCATTTTAATATTTTCACCAAATATACTGGCAACTCTTTTTTCCATTTCTCCAGTCAGCAGATCCTCAGCAACCTTTTGACTAATGCAATGTACCACAAAAACATTATCCTTAGTAATATCCATAGTAATGGTTCCAGGTGTTAGAATTATTGAGTTTGCAAATACAACTTTTGATATATCTTTTTTAAGTTTAGCTTTGTACTCAAGAACAAAGGGTTCTATTGGCATTTTAGGATGTAGTACTAAGTAAGCAACATGAATATTTGCAAGAATTATTTGATAAATTAACCAAGGGAGATATTTTATAAATCTTATTCCATAAATAATATGAGACTTGGTAATTTTTTCTTCATTAAACATCAAATCTCCAGAGACTAATGTAATTATTAGACAAGATATAATTCCAAGAGTTAGATGAAAAATATCAAACATTCCAGAGAAAATACACCATAGCCCAAAAAGAATTAAGAAAGTAACTACTTTTCTGTTCATGTCATATAATACCTCGCTTATTTAAAAATATCGTTATGTTAAGTAGGGAGCATGATGTATTTCCTAATTTCACCTTATAACAAATAAGGTTTTTGCTTTTATTTTTTTATTATTTCGTCTGAGATTATATCAAATATTTCAAATAGTCTTACTACTCCTAAAAGTTTTTTCTTTTCCTCAATAACAGGTAATACAGGCAAATCAAAATTAAGCATAAAGTAAGCTGCTTTTGTAATAGGATCTAAGGGATCAACGAAATGCCTTGCAGGAACCATTATTTCACTTACAGGTTTCTGAGTTAGATTTTTGGATTCCTCGCTGAAAATCCTGTTCCAATCAGGTTCTGTGTTTTCTTCTATTTGAAATTGTGAGAGCACAGATGAATTGAGATTTGAATATGAAAGGCCTTTTAAAACATCCTTAGGCGTTACAGTTCCAAGAAGATTATATTTTTCATCAAATACAAGTACTACAAGTGGATCTGTGTTTTTTTGAGCTTGAAGAAAAGAAGCTTTCATTACTTTAATAACTTGTTCAATGCTAAACCAGTAGGGAATGTGAGGATATTCAAATAACTCTAACATTATATCCCTTACAACTTTTTTCTCTGCCATCTTCCACCTCCAGAGATTTATAAAGCTTTTAATAAAATCAGAGATATTTAAATATAAATTTTACCAGCTATTGTATTTATATAGCTATGTATTTTTATTTTTCTTTATACTATAACATGTTTTTAAAGAAATTTTAGAGGAAATCTTGAAGGCGAAATATTTTTTTACTATATTATATTTTTCTATGGAAAGTAATAAATAATTTATCTGAGTCTTCTCTTTTATAAATTTTATTCAGAAGTACAATCGTATCTCCTGAAAAAACCTTTTGAGTCATCAAAATAACAGGATGATTTTCTGGTAAATTAAAAGATGAAGCTAATTCTTTGTTTAATAAATTTAATTCAAGATAATTATGTATTTTGGTTATTTTTATTCTACATTTTTTTTCTAAAATGTCAATGAGAGATTGAGCCTCCAGATCTTCTTCAAGTATTTGGGGACATATATTAAATGGAATAAAGGATTCTTGTATTAGAGAAGGATTTTTTTCAATAAACCATGAAATTTTTACGTATATAACATGTTTATTCTCAGGGATTTTTAATTCATTACTCAAATTATCAACAGGCATCATTACAGTTTTTGTAGTAACACTTTTTTTATAGATATTTTCATCCTTAACCCATAGGGATTTAAGAATAGTGGTTACTATTATTCCATTTTCTATGTAATCTTTGTTTACAAAAGTTCCTTTACCCTGTTGTCTTATTAGATAACCCTGTCTTACAAGTTCAAGTATTGCATTCCTTACAGTAGCCCTGCTAACTTTAAACATGTTACATAACTGTTCTTCTGTGGGAATTTGAGTTCCTGCTATCCATTCATGACTTTCAATTTTCTTTTTCAAAATTTCATACAATTGAAGATATAATTTTTCATGTTCATCTCTACTAATTAGTTCAACCATTTCCACCTTCTTTTATATGATTTTATAACATTATAATAATATATCATACAAATAATATTATCATTTGTCAATTATTTAATTTTTCTATTATCCCATTCAATATAATGAAAAGTAAAATAAATATTAAATTTTGCAATATAACTTTGAAATTTATTGCAAAAAACAGAGGATTATGTTATAAATTAAAAGCTAAGAAAAATTTAAAAAGGGGAGGGCAAATTGGCAGAAAAAATTTTAATAGTTGATGATGAACCAGATATGTTAAAACTCCTTTCAATGATTTTAAGAGAAAAAACGCCTTATGATGTAATAACTACAAATAACCCCATTGAAGCAGTTCAATTAGTTAAAACAACGGATTTTGATTTAATAATAACTGATTTGAAGATGCCAGGATTAGACGGGTTACAGCTTCTTGAGGAGGTAAAGAAGAAAAATGAGGACATTCCTGTAGTTATTATTACTGCCTACGGCACGATTGACTCAGCCACTGAAGCTATTGAAAAAGGAGGCTTTGATTTCATAACAAAGCCTTTCAAAAAGGAACAAATTTTATTTACCATAGATAGAGCTCTAAAATGGTTGAAAGTGCAAAAAGAAAATAGAATGCTAAAAGATAAGCTTAAATTAACAACAGGGAACTGAAAGATTAAATTTCTTTTAAATGTTGATTTATAAAATCATCTGTGTACATTTGAGTTACAGCATCATTGAATAGAGCCATATCAAGTTGTTTTGTATAAGCTGTAAGCTTTCCGAGTATTTCAAGATTTTTTTCTATTGTAGACATATCATATTTTGTTAAAATCGCATCTATTACATCTTCTTTTGTAGATACCCTGAAGCCCATTTTTTTTAGAATTTCTGAAATAAGCCTAACTCTTCTTAGTCTTCTATCTATTGCAGCACCACCTCCTTTGAAGAAAAATTTAATGTAGTTATCATTTAGATTTTCTCCAGCATAGGCTTCTATCATTGAAAAATGATAACCCAATCGGATGCTAAAATTCATATAATTTTTGGTAACTATGCAAAAACTTTTTTTACCGATATCCATTAATTCCTCTTCAGGAATAGATACTGAATGGGCTATCATTTCAACAAATCCTTTAGCATCTACAGGAGGTGGTTCAGGCCATTTCATACTTGTCATTCCTCTTAGTACAGCCTGTAAAGGAATAGAGAGAATATCATCAGGAGTTGCTCTTTTTAGTCCTTCTTTTAATCCGCCTCCTATATCAAGAATTAAGGCTCCAATTGGAATTCCAGCTACAAGATTAATTGCATGTATTTCGCTATCATACTTATTCCACATTGTAAACATTTCTTGCATGACCATTTCATGACAAAATCTGGTTATGTCATGGAAGGTTTTGCAGTTTTCAGGTTTAAAATTTTCAGATTTGGGATCAACAAGATAAAGAGGTACTATTAATTTTATAACCTTTTCAAGAGTTTTATATATGGTTGTTTCTTTAAATAAATCTTCACTTTTTTTAGCAATTTTTAGTAATTCTTCAACTTTTCCTTCATATATAACACAGTTTGTAGCATCAACTGTTATTTCTTGTCCGTGTTTTAATGTTTTTGTAGCAGATTCAGTATTAAGTATTGTAGGTACGTTATACTCTCTTGATAAAGATGCCATGTGTCCTGTTTGACTTCCAATATCAGTAACAATTGCCGAGGCTTTGTTCATTATTACTACATATTTGGGATTGGTATGTTTTGCTACCAAGACATATCCTTCAGGAAATTGTTCAAGTTCATCTTCGTTTTTTAATATAAATGCCTTTCCGTATCCAACACCTTTACAAGCAGTAACTCCCTTGTCTATGAGAATGTTATACCCCTTTATACGTGTCGGCAGTAAAACTTTAGCAATTTTTTTCTCTTTTATCCTTAAAGGTCTTGTTTGTAGTATGTATATATTATTTTCTTCATCTATTGCCCATTCAATATCTTGGGGTCTTCCAAAATGTTGTTCTATTTTAGTAGCCATTGTTGCCAATTTGATAATCTGTTCCTCTGAGAGGGATAATTCCATATCTTCATTGCCAATTGTAATTTCTTCTATTCCTTCCCGGGAACTACATATTAGCATCTTAGATTGTTGACCTTTTCTTTTCTCTATAATGGATAGATTATTTTTATCTACAATAAAAACATCAGGCTTGACTGTACCATCTACAACGAGTTTTCCCAATCCTTTAACTGAATTAATGATTATATTTTTACTTTCTGGGTCATTGGGATCCTGAGAATACATGACTCCGCCAGCACGAGCATTTACCATTGTAAGCACTCCTGCTGACATGACCATCTCCTTTTCAGAAAAACCTTTGGTTTTATAGTAAAAAATTGCACTCGGATTAAAAAGGCTGGCGACAACTTCTTTGTATTTTTGAATAATCGAATCCCTTGTGACATTTAAAAAAGAGGAATACTGTCCCGCGAAACTAAAATGAGAATCTTCATGAATAGCGCTACTTCTTACTGAAACATTGCAATTTTTTTGTATTTTTTTACATAGATCATCATAGGCTGATTGTATTTTTTTTACCATTTCTTCAGGAACTTCTGAATTTATAATCATATCCTGAATTTTTTTGCTACTTGTTTCTAATTCCTCAATATTACTAATATTTATATCTTGGACAATCGTGGAGATTCTATCAATTAAATTATTATGCGATAGAAATTTTATAAAAGAGTAAGAGGTTATGGCAAAGCCTTCTGGAGTGGGTAATCCTAATATATTTTTTAGTTCTGCAAGGTTAGATGTTTTACCACCAGCAATATTTACAGTTTCTTTACTTAGAGCCTCTAATGGTAAAGTAATTTCCGTAGTTGGTATTTCTATCTTTGAACTTAGTTGTTTTTCAATTTTTTCTTTAATTTCATTATATATTTTTTCTAATTCTGAATATTTATTATCTGTAAGAGCATTCAGATTTTGAATAACCTTTAAAACTCCTTCTGATACATTATTGATAGTGGTATTCAGATAATGTATATCGAAAAGATACTCTCCAGAAAATTTTTCCTCAAGATCAGCCATTATACTGAGAACATTATTGTTAGTATTTAGCAGATTCTCAAAATATGTATATTTTTCTCTTAGAAGGTTTTTCAGTTCTTCTTTCCTATCATGTTTTTTATCTTTAGATTTAAAGAAATCAAAAAAACCCATATTTTTAATTATATCTTATTTTTAGTGAGAAAATCATAAAATTAATAACCTTCTAAAAATGAAAGGATGCCTTTTTAAAAGGCATCCTTTTAAAAATTTTATTATTTTCCCTAATCTTAAATCTCCTTTTTAACTTTCGGTTTCTTAGCTGTAAGTCCTATTCCCTCGAATAGATGATACATAGAATATCCCCACCAAATCGTATAAATTACATATCCTACAAGAAGTATAGCCATAATTAATGCCTTTTCAGAAACTTTTACTGCTTCAATTTTGTAGAAGTTGTAGGCAGGTTCAACGGCTTTTTTATTGACCTCTTCTAATATTTTAGATTCCTCAAATAATTTATTTGATTTAAAGGTTTTACTTATCTGATCTAATGATATCCACCAGTCTTTTAAGGCCTTTTTCTCATCATACCCATAAATATTTCTAACATCCTCACCTTTGTTTTTATACATAAGGTCAGAGTCTCTTACAATCATGGTAAGTATATTACCAAGGTCTCCCTGTATAACTAAAGAATTACCTTTTTGCTCAACGTTAGCTCCTGATGTCATGAAGAGTTTTGCTGCTCTTTGAGCATCATCGGTAGAGTTATATTTTACAGTCACGTTGAATTGTTTTCCCTTGAAAGGTTCTATTGCTTTTGACAATTTAGGAATAAAATATGATGAACCTTTTGAAAGTTTATTAAAAAGATCATCTGCATATTCTAATCCATTTTTACCATCTCCAAAGATCGGAGAGATGATTAAAAGAAACAATCCTAAAAAACCAGCTGTTAATATCATACCGATGGAAAAATGTTTTTTATCCTTTATTATCATTTTTAGCCCTCCCTGAAAGTTTTAATATTTTTAAAGAAGCTTAACATTACCCAGAAGACAAAAATTGCAATGATAATCCAAAATATAAAAAAGCCTGCTGTTTCAATCCCTTGTGCTAATGATTTGGGAATATTAATAATTCCCAGATCATTAAATTGCTTAGGTATTACGGTTAACCTATTTATAAATCCAGCGACAATAGTAGTAACCCAAAAACCTTTTATTGTTGAACCACTTACTACCTTAGTGGTGAGAGCGCCTATTTGGATTCCTATTAGAGAACCAAGAAGCAAACCCATGGCGAGTGTATAAAATACAAAACCATAGATAGCGTATTGAGATATACCTGCATATCCTGCGGTAAAGATAATTTGGAAAATATCAGTACCAACAGTGGTAAATGTAGATATACCAAAAACATATACGAACAACGGGAATGTGATAAAACCGCCACCAACTCCCATCAATGAGGAGACAAATCCAACAAGAAATCCACCTGCAGCGAGTATTACACCAGATATTTTCCTTCCACCTGGTACTATATCTTCGTCAAATCTTATGGTAGGAGGAAGATTTATTGATTGAAGTTTGAAAGCCAATCTTTTTTCTGCTGCTGTTGGAGGTCTCATTTCTAAAGGTGTACGGGCTAATTTTCTTTTCTTTATTAAATCAGATACTCCATACCAACCGAGTAAACCGAGTATTAAGGCATATATTATACTTAAGAAGGCATCACTCATAATTGGATCTTTTGAATAAACAAGCTTTTGTAGATATCCACCTAAGGTAGCACCTCCTATAGATCCAACTAAAAATGCTATTGCTATTTTCGCATTTACGTTTCCAAGTTTTTTATGAAGAACAGAGCCCATGATAGCTTTAGCAAAAATATGAAAAAGATCTGTACCCACAGCAAGAATACCTCTTACACCAGCAGCCATAAGAGCTGGGGTAATAATAAATCCACCTCCTGCACCAATACAACCGGTTATGAGTCCTGCACAAAAGCCTATTCCAATAGATACTAAAAATACAGTAGTCGAATAAAAGGCTGGCGCATAAGCTTTTTTGCCACCAATAATATCGCCAGCATCAGCAACCATATAAATCAGAATAGGTAGCAATGCGGCAATCAGTACAGGAATCCATTTCCTTTTTCCACTTCTTAAAATGTTCATTGAAGTTTCGTAGTCCCATTTTGCATGTGCAACCATAGAAAGTTGCATAAATTCAGATAATTTTCGCAGAACAGACATTTTAAATCCTCCTTTTATTTTTATTCTATTTGTTATAATGTATTCATTTTATTATGTAATATTGTTATAATGTCAATATAAACAATTTTATATTGTTATAATTTATTTAAATAATTTAGTTACTTTAAAAAATTAAACCGATTCATTGTTCATTGTGCATAATTTTGGTAGTTTGATCACAAAAGTTGTGCCTGTTTTCTCTGATTCCTCTTTAGTTTTAGTCTCGAAGTTAATAATGCCATTATGTTCCTTGATGATATTATAGGAAACCCATAGTCCTAAACCTGTTCCTTTACCAGGTTCTTTTGTAGTAAAGAAGGGATCAAAAATTTTATGTCTATATTCTTTCTTTATTCCAGAACCAGTGTCTGAAATCAATATTTCTATCCAGTCATCCTTGCAACGTGTAGAAACAGAAAGAACTCCACCGCCAGTCATCGCATGCACTGCGTTATTAATTATATTAAAGAATACCTGCTGTAACTCTTCGGGATAACCAATAATGGATGGCAAGTCTTCCTGTAAATTTTTATTTATTTCAATATTGCTTATTTTAAATGTATTATTCATGATTGAAAGTACCGCCTCTATGCATTCATTAATGTTTACATTTTCCTTTTTTGGCTCTTTATGTCTTGCAAAACTTAAAAGTTGTTCTACAATTCTTTTTGCATTGGTAGCATGTTTTTCAATTGTCTTTAGAAGTTCATATTGGTCAGAATCAGGCGGTGTTTTTTCAAGTAAGATATCAGTAAATCCAAGAATTATTGTGAGAGGATTATTTATTTCATGAGCAACTCCTGCTGATAGTGTTCCCAAGGCAGCTAATTTTTCTGTATAGTAACTTTGCTCTTCCATTTTTTTTCTGTCTGTAATATCACGAGCTATGCCAAGGACAGAGTATATATTACCTTTATCATCCTTTAAAGCTCTAAGGTTGGTATTCAACCAAAAATCCCTACTGTCCACAGTCACTCTATGGGTAAGTTGTCTACTTTCTCCTGTCTTGAATATATGTTTTATATTTATGGCAAGGAGAACTCCATCTGGAATGAAAATATTGGATATATTCTGTCCAACAATTTCAGATGCATTTCTATTAAAAAATTCAGCTCCGAATTTATTTATTGAGATTATTTTACCCTCATTGTCGATTGTAAAAATAATATCTTCTGCATTCTCTACTAAGTTTTTATATCTTTCTTCAGTTTTCTTAAGTTCTGTTGTCTTTTTTATAATTTCTTTTTCAAGAATATTAGACCATGTAACGAGAATAAAGTTTACAAAAATTCCTCCAAATAAAATAACGATGATGATTATTCCTTGAAGTAATATCTGTTGACTTTGTATAGAATGAATTGCTCCTTCCACATCACTTATAGGAGCAACTACAGCTATAGACCAGATAATATTTTTTTGTCCACTGGCTATTTTTATCGGAGCATAGGCAACAAGTTTTTTTATTTCTCCTTCTAATTCTCTATGCCATCCTGAGACATACCAGCTTGTTCCCTCTTCTCCCCTGAGCATTTTATCTCTTTGGATTTCATTTATTCGTTCAAAGGAGATGGTCGGTTTTTTACCTTTTCTTGCTTCAAAAGCGTTTTGTCCGACAAAAGTATGCTCTTCATGATATAGGAATGTACCTTTATTATCAATTATCCATGCATATCCTGTCTTACCAGACTTGATTTTTCTTGTCACTTTACCAACTAAATATGTAACATCAACAGTAAATACAACAGCACCTGAAAACTTATTCGTTGCAATAGGATGAGATTCATCTATAGATATTTGCCAAACAGGAATTACCATTTTCATAATAAGTGATTTAGAATTTTCAGATTCTTTACAGACGTTAATTTCAGAAAAAAATATTTTTCCCTTATTGTCTTCCTTAGACGCCCAATTTAAATATTCCTCTTCTTCTTTCTGTATTTTCCCAATTTCACATTTTTTACCTTCAGCCACTCTATATATTTGTCTTGTTCTATTTTCAATAAATTTAATTTCTTTAACTCCCTCGTGTTTTACACTTGAAAAGGTAATGTTCATTCTATTTATCAGCGCAGGTTTCTCAGAATATTGAATTGCAGGAGACAGACTAAGCAGAGTTATCTCTCTTTTTAACATTTCTACTGAATTTTCGATTTGACTTGCCGCATGTTTTGCCATCATAAGCTGTTGCTGATTGAAATCTTCAGTAACAATTTCAGTTATTTTTTTTGTTGAGAGCCATCCAAGAAAAAGAACCATACCAAGAAGTATAATCATTGCTAAGGTTACGATAAATTTAAAATATTTAAGATTAAAGGGATGATACTTCTCAATTAAGGACATTAATTGATTGATACTTTTCTGAAAGAAAATATTTTTTTTCTCCATTTAATTTAATTATATTCCAAACTTCTTAAAATTGAAAGAGCCAAAAGTAAACTATTAGAGATACCATAGAGAAGATTGTTGTGAGGAAA
Organism: Thermodesulfovibrio sp.; assembly: GCA_026415995.1. Lineage (GTDB taxonomy): Bacteria > Nitrospirota > Thermodesulfovibrionia > Thermodesulfovibrionales > Thermodesulfovibrionaceae > Thermodesulfovibrio. The sequence continues at coordinate 20,199 of JAOAGB010000052.1, forward strand.
ATCATTTCAACGGCAGTTCGCATATCTACACCAAATACTGAAGCAAAAATCATGCTTAATAACATAGAAGGCATACTTGCTTCAATTATACAGACATTAAGTGGAATACCTGAAAGTCCAGCAATATTTCCATATAATAATGCAAAAAGTGGTGATATAACTATTTTTACTAAGATTGCAGGTAAAGAGACCGTAAACTTTTCAGGAGTTACAGCTTGAAAAGAAATTCCAACTATTAGAAGCATAAAAGAAATAACATAGCTAGAAATTGAATTTATTCCATTTATTAATTCTAAAGGGACAGTGATATTTAATTCTCTGAAAATAAATCCTGTAATTAGTCCCCATATGGGCGGGATTTTAATAATAGTAATAAGGGAATCTTTGAGTCTTATCCCCCTTGCTTTACCATATTTCATACATATAGCCACTGCTAATGTCCATGTAAGAGGAGTACTTGCTAAAAAATCGTAGGAAAAGGCATAACTCATACCTTCTTGTCCATAAAGTTTTGTTAAAATAGGTAAGCCTATGTAAAGGACGTTTCCAAAAGCAGAACACATTAAAAGTGTGCCAACCACTTCAGAAGAAATATTTTTTAATTGAGCTAATTTTTTATAAAGTAACCATGAAATAGTAATACAACTTATTATAGTAAGGTTAGCAACTATTGCAATTTTGATATTATTAAGGCTAAAGGGCATTGTATAGGTTGTTTTAAAACAGATAAAGGGAATAATATAGTAAAAAACTAAGTTAGTTGCTCTATCACGGAATTTCTCAATTTTGTCGGAAGCAATACCTACAACCACAAATAGAATTCTAAAGAATATTCCTATTAGTATAAGCAATAAGATCTCGATAAACATATTCAATAATGTAGTATGAATTCAAGTAATAAGTCTACTTAATTTTGTCTAATTTAGATGTGTAATGCAGTCTAATTTTTTATCTGAGATAGATAAGGAATTATAAAAATATAGAAAAAATTAATCTTGCAAGAATTGAAAGGATTAACGCCATAGCTATACTTAAGGCTGTGATTAAGAAAGTCTTTTTAGCTCCCAATTCCCTTATTAATGCTCCCATAGTTCCCACGCAAGGAATGTAGAAAATTGTAAATATGGTAAAAACAATAAGTTGAATCTTTGTCATTACTGTGCTCAGGTTTGTAGTATCCATTGCTTGAAAAAGCATTATCATTGAAAGCTCTTTTCTAAGTATACCAAATAGGAGCGTAATTCCTGTTTGTTCCGGTAAACCAAGAATCAAGTTTACAATAGGAGAGAATAGTTGATTTAAAAACATATCGAGCTTAAAGTATTCGAGCAAACTGAGGATTATACTGCTTATAACAAGGAGAGGCCAAGCAACAAGCATAAAATCCTTTAGCCTTAGCCATGTTTTCATGAAGACATTTTTAAAAGTAGGAATTCTCAGTGGAGGGATTTCCATAATTAATCCTGGAGTGATTTCTGGAATGAATTTTGTAAGAATAGCCCCTAAAATCATGATTATAAAAATATTGAAAATATAAAGTCCTGCTGCTGCAAAACCTCCAATGTAAGCGCCAATGAGTCCGAATATTACAGTTGTTCTTGCTGCACAGGGCACAAAAATAGACAGTGTGGCAGTAATAAACCTGTCTCTTGGTGATTCCAGTATTCTTGTTGCCATTACTCCCGGAACATTGCAACCATAGGACACTATAAAGGGTAGAACACTTTTACCATGTAACCCAATTCTATGCATCACTGTATCCATTAGAAAAGCCATCCTTGGTAAATAACCGATATCTTCAAGTATGGTAAGTCCAATAAAAAAGGGAATTAAATATGGTATAGCAACGCCTAACCCTCCAGAAAATCCTTCAAGTAAACCTTTAAAGATAAAAAACATTAAAGAACCTTCGGTTACATACTGTGGAAGTTTCTGAATAATTAAGTCAAATTTATTAATAAGAGGTTCTTCAATAAATTTTCCTATCTCGAAGACAATGAAAAATATTCCAAAAAGTATAAAAAACAAAAGTGGATAACCAAGATATCTATTTGTAAGCAAGTCATCTATTTTTTCTCTTAAAGTCTTGTTAGGCTCTCCAACCTTTGCAATTTCTTCAAAAATATTCATTGTTAGCGCATGTCTTTCAGATGAGATTACAGTATCAGCATGTCTGCCATGGGAGAGCTTTATTTCCTCTCTTACTTCGTTTATTTTGCTTAAAAATTCAGGATATATACTTATTTCTTCAAATAGCTCTGTATCTCCCTCTAATAATTTCACTGCAATATATCTTCTTGGTATTTTAGGGAGAAATTCTGCTGGTATAATTCTCTCTATTTCATTTATTTTTTCCTCTATATCCTTGTGAAAATTCTGAATTTGAGGAATTAAATTTTTATAAAAAGCTTCCTTGGCAGAGGTAAATATTCTGTCAAGTCCTATTCCTTTGTTGGCAATTGTCTCTATTACAGGAACACCAAAAATATTTGAAAGTTTTTCTAAGTTTATCTCAATTCCCTTTCTCCTTGCTTCGTCTATCATATTTAAGCAAATAACCATTGGAACTTGTAATTCTGTAAGCTGAAGAGTAAGCTCCAGACTTCTTGATAGAGTAGAAGCATCTATTACATTTATTATCACATGAGCTTGTCCAGATAGAATAAACTTTCTTGATTCAAGTTCTGCTTTATCTATTGCTGTGAGAGAGTAAATGCCGGGAAGATCTACTATTTCAAAGGTTTCATCTGCTACGGTTACCTTACTTACAGTATAATGGACTGTTTGTCCTGGAAAATTCGCTGTTATAGTTTTATAACCGGCAATGCCATTAAAGAGGGTGCTTTTACCTGCATTAGGCTGCCCGATAAAGGCAATTTTCATTCGACTTCCTCAACCTCTATCTTCGAGGCAACACCCTTACCTAATGCCACATCGTATCCGTTTACCTCTAAAAGAACAGGTCCTCCTAAGAAAGAACTTTTTTTTAAAGTTACAATATCACCAATATGAATGCCTAAACATTGAAGATGTTGTCTAATACTTTTACCACCTGAGATTTTTAGAATTTTTACTTTTTTGCCATTATCTATATTCATTAATGTTTTCATTTTTATCTTAAATTAAGAAAACTATTGTTAATAATAAAACATTTTTATAACCTCTTGCAACAGAATAAGTATTGACATTTTTTTTAAAAGTGGATAAAATTAGTCAACAATAAAATTTTAGGAGGGAGGTATGGATACGGTTTTATTAAGTAGGCTACAGTTTGCAATAACCGCCGCTTTTCATTTTGTCTTTGTCCCTCTCACACTTGGACTCTCCATACTAATTGCTTACATGGAAACAAAACATTTAAAAACCGGAGACAAAGATTACTTAAGGATGGCAAAGTTTTGGGGTAAACTTTTTATTATTAACTTTGCCTTAGGAGTTGTAACTGGAATTACTATGGAGTTTCAGTTTGGAATGAACTGGGCTGAGTATTCTCGCTATGTGGGTGACATTTTTGGCTCACCTCTTGCAATTGAAGCAACTGTTGCTTTCTTTCTTGAGTCAACCTTTCT
>JAOAGB010000071.1 GCA_026415995.1 Thermodesulfovibrio sp.
ATTGATTTATTTTAACTTTTCATTTAAAATTTTTATATTTACCGTTCAGAGGTGAAATATGTTCAAAAAAGTTTTAGTTGCCAACAGAGGTGAAATAGCATTAAGAATTATCCGCGCCTGCAAGGAATTAGAAATCCGCACTGTTGCCATATATTGTGAACCAGACGCAACTGCAAGATATGTTAAAAAAGCCGATGAGGCTTACTTAATCACTCCAGGCCCGCTAAGAGGTTATCTTAATATTTATGGGATAGTAGAACTTGCTAAAAACGTAGGATGCGATGCCATACATCCAGGCTACGGTTTTTTATCTGAAAATCACCAATTTGCAGAAGCCTGTGCTCAATCTGGAATAACTTTTATAGGTCCAAATGCAAAGGCAATCAAAAAAATGGGACTTAAGGACGAAGCCCGTAAGATAGCTCAAGAAAATGGAATTCCTCTGCTTCCTGGAACTCCTCCTCTAAGTAGTCTTGAAGAAGCAGTAAAAGCTGCTGAGGAAATTGGTTATCCTGTTATGATTAAAGCTGTAGCAGGTGGAGGTGGAAGAGGGTTAAGAATCTGTTATGATGAAGATGCATTGAGAAGACAAATTCCAATTGCCATGTCAGAGGCAAAAAAAGCCTTTGGGGATGAAAGAATTTTCATTGAGAAATTTCTTGAAAGACCCCATCACATTGAGATTCAAATTGTAGCAGATAAGCACGGCAATATAGTACATCTTGGTGAAAGAGACTGCTCAATTCAAAGAAGACATCAAAAACTTATTGAAATAGCTCCATCTCTTTTGCTAACAGAAGAGATAAGACAAAAAATGGGAGAAGCAGCGAAAAAGTTAGCCAAGGCTGTAGGATATGATAACGTAGGTACTGTTGAATTTTTGGTAGATGAACATCTAAACTTCTATTTTCTTGAAATGAATACAAGAATTCAAGTAGAGCATACCATAACAGAAGAAATTACTGGAATAGACCTTGTTCAAACCATGATTAAAATAGCAGCAGGGGAGCCTTTTAATATTAAACAGGAAGAGGTAACCTTGAATGGAAATGCCATACAATGCCGAATCAATGCAGAAGACCCATTAAATGACTTTCTGCCATCTACGGGAATGGTTACTTCCTACTACTCACCAGGTGGTTTTGGAATAAGAATAGATGGACATGTTTCCGACGGATATTATATATCACCATACTATGATTCACTACTTGCAAAACTTGTTGCTTGGGGAAGAAATTGGGATGAAGTAGTCCGCCGAATGCACCGTGCATTAAGTGAATATACTATTCGTGGTGTAAAGACTACCATACCCCTTTATATAAAAATACTGGAAGATGAAGATTTTCGTAAAGGTAATTTCAGCACAAAATACATAGAAGAAAAAATTAACGAACTTCTTTATAAAGAAGAAAAAGATCCTTTTGATTTAGCAGTGATTTTGTCTGCCGCTATTGTTGCACATAGTAAAGTTTAAATAAACTAAAGAGGTGTAAAAAATGTCTAAATCACCAGTCAAAATAATGGATACCACATTCAGAGATGCCCATCAAAGTCTTCATGCCACAAGAATGAAATTGGAAGATATTGTCCCCATTGCTGAAAAGATGGATCAGGTTGGATTTCATTCCCTCGAGGTATGGGGTGGTGCTACCTTTGATAGTTGTCTCAGATTCTTAAGAGAGGACCCTTGGGAAAGGCTTAGAACAATTAGAGCCCTTGTTAAAAATACTAAACTTCAGATGCTTTTAAGAGGACAAAATCTTGTAGGATATAGACACTATCCCGATGATGTGGTAGAAAAATTTGTAGAAAAAACAGTTGAGAATGGTATAGACATTTTAAGAATTTTTGATGCAATAAATGATTTAAGAAATCTTGAAAAGTCCGTTGAAGCAACCCTTAAATACGGTGGAATTGCAGAGGTAGCCTTTTGCTATACCGTAGGTCCCATATATACTATTGATTACTTTATCGAGCTTGCTAAAAGAATCCGTGACATGGGTGCCCATATAATTTGCATAAAGGACATGGCCGGACTTCTTGACCCTTATACTGCCTATGAATTAATAAAAAGACTAAAGGAGGAAATAGCATTACCCATTCATCTTCATACTCATGATACAGCAGGCATGGCTGTTGCCACAACAATTAAAGCAATTGAAGCTGGTGTAGACATTGTTGATACCTCCATATCTACAATGGCAGGAGGTACTTCTCAGCCACCCCTTGAGACAATATGTCACATTCTAAAGGGTTCTGAAAGAGATCCTCAGTTTAATATGGAACTTCTTGATGAAATTGCTGACTATTTCTATGAGGTAAGAAAAAAATATAAATCCCTTGAAAGTGAATACATAGGGCCTGATCCAAAAGTAATAGTCTATCAAGTGCCAGGAGGAATGCTCAGTAACCTTGTAAATCAACTTAGGGAACAAAATGCTCTCCACAGAATAAAGGAAGTTATGGAAGAAATTCCTCATGTAAGAGAAGACTTTGGCTTTCCTCCATTAGTCACACCTTCAAGTCAGATTGTAGGCACCCAAGCAACTTTAAATGTACTTACAGGTGAAAGATATAAAATGGTAACAACAGAGACAAAAAATTATTTTAAAGGGCTTTATGGAAAACCTCCTGCTCCTGTGAATGAGGAAGTAAGAAAAAAAATCTTAGGTGATGAAGAGTTTATAACTGTAAGACCTGCTGATTTACTGCCTCCAGAGTTTGAAAAGGCTAAAGCAGAGCTCAAAGAAAAGGCAAAATCCGATGAAGATGTGCTTAGTTATTGTCTTTTCCCAAAAATTTATCTTGAATTTCTTGAAGCAAAAGAAAAGGGAATTAAAGAAGAAGTTTCAATGCCGCAAAAGGAAGAACAAAAGCCTACTCCTACGGGACTTGCTCCAACAGAGTTCATGATAAATCTTTATGGTGAGTCCTATCATGTAAAAGTAGGAGGGAAAGGACATAAGGTAGATGGCAAGAGACCTTACTTTTTATATGTAAATAATCAGCTTGTTGAAGTAATTGTGGAACCTCTTCAGGAAATTGTTCCAACAGAAGAAGGAAAGGTTGAGCTAAAACCCAAAGAATCTATTAGGCCAAGAGCAACAGAAGCGGGAGATGTTACTTCCCCAATGCCTGGTACAGTTGTAAAAATAAAGGTAAAAAAGGGTGATAAAGTAAGTTCTGGCGATACAGTTGTAATAGTAGAAGCAATGAAGATGGAAAATGAAATTCATGCACCAGTAGATGGTTTGGTTGAAGAAATCTACATTAAAGAAGGTGACATGGTTAATCCCGACGAAGTAATGATAAGGATAAGATAATGGACTTTAGCAGCATTCTTAGACAGATTATAATTTCAGCTCCTGCTGTACTTATAGCAATAGTATTTCATGAGCTTGCACATGGCTGGATAGCTTATAAATTAGGTGATAATACAGCAAAACTTTCAGGAAGACTTACTCTAAATCCCATATCTCACATAGACCTCTTTGGAACAATAATAATGCCATTCATGTTGCTTATTCTTACAAGTGGTCAATGGGTTTTTGGATATGCCAAGCCTGTTCCAGTAAATCCATATAATTTTAAAAATCCACGAGCAGGAATGGCTCTATGTGCAGCAGCCGGACCTGCAGCAAATCTTGCTGTTGCAATAGTTTGCACTATCTTAATTAAATTTATTGTGGTGCCATTTAATGAATTTATCCCTGAATTCATCTCATATCCTTTAGCTTTAATTCTTAAATCAACAATCATGATTAACATTATTCTTGCAGCCTTTAATCTAATTCCTATTCCTCCACTTGATGGTGGAAGAATCCTGATGGGTATATTACCTCTTAAGTATTCTGAATTTATGGAGAAAATTGAACCTTATGGTTCTTTAATCGTTATACTGCTTATCGTCACAGGATTGACAAGATTATTTGTGTTACCACTGGTAAAATTTTTCTATGCCATACTTTCACTTTTTTAGGAGGAAAAATGGATAAAGTATTAAGTGGAATGCAACCAAGTGGACCACTTCATTTAGGAAATCTTATAGGCGCTCTTTCCAACTGGGTTAGCCTTCAAGATAAATATGAATGCTACTTTTTTGTAGCAGACTGGCATGCGCTAACAACAGGTTATGGAAATCCATCTCAAATAAAAGAATATACAATTGATCTTTTAATGAATTTTATAGCTGCCGGGCTTAATCCTGAAAAGTCTACTATATTTATTCAGTCTCAGGTGCCTGAACATGCAGAGCTTCATATCTTCTTAAGCATGATAACTCCCCTTGGCTGGCTTGAAAGAGTTCCTACATATAAAGAAAAAAAAGAACAGATTAAGGACAAAGACCTTGATACTTACGGCTTTTTAGGATATCCGGTGCTTCAGACAGCCGATATAATCATATACAGAGCTAAATATGTACCTGTGGGAATTGATCAGGTTCCCCATCTTGAGATTTCCCGTGAAATAGCAAGAAGATTTAATTATCTCTATGGAAAAGAATTTTTCCCTGAACCAGAAGCTCTACTCACTCAATTTCCAAAAGTTCCTGGCACCGATGGAAGAAAAATGTCAAAAAGCTATGGTAATGCGATTTATCTGAGCGATGACGAAAAGACAGTAACTGAAAAACTAAGAACAATGGTTACAGACCCTGCTCGTAAAAGAAGAACAGATAAAGGAGATCCTGAGAAATGTCCTGTCTTTGATTTACATAAAATTTTTTCAATAGAACAAGAAAAAAGAGAAATAATCTCAGGCTGCACTACCGCTACAATTGGTTGTATTGACTGCAAAAAAATACTTATAAAACATATTATTGATACTTTAAGACCAATATGGGATAAAAGACAGCAGCTTATTGATAATCCCTCTCTTTTAATTGAAATAGCCCTGGAAGGCTCAAAAAAAGCAAAAAAAGTAGCGGGAGAGACACTTAAAGAGATGAAGGAGGTTATTGAATGGATTTCTTAAGATACCATAGGCAGATGCTAATAGATGGCTGGGGAGAAGAAGGGCAAAAAAAACTTAAAAACTCCACTGTTTTCATTGCAGGTGCGGGTGGACTGGGAAGCCCTGTATCAATTTATCTTGCTGTAGCAGGCATCGGGAAAATAATTATCTGTGACTTTGATAATGTGGAAATGACAAATTTAAATAGACAAATATTGCATAGTAATACAAGAATTGGAATAAACAAAGCCTTATCAGCAAAGATAACCCTTAATGGTATAAATCCAAATGTGGAGGTTGTTCCAATTACAGAGAAAATAAATGAAGCAAATGCTTTTGAAATAGTAGGAGATGCTCAGATTATTCTTGACTGTATGGATAATCTCGAGACAAGATATATACTAAACGAAGTGGCAATAAAAAAGAAGATACCTCTTGTATTTGGTGCAATTTATGGAATCCAAGGTATGCTTAGTTTTATACAACCACCAGAAACACCTTGTCTTAAGTGTATTTTCCCTGAAGCACCTCCAAAGGAAACCTTTCCGGTTGTAGGTGCAACTCCGGGAGTAATAGGAGCTATACAGGCATTGGAGGCAATAAAGTATATCGTTGGAATTGGCAAGCTTTTTAAAAATAAACTTCTCCTTTGGGATGGTTTAAGTGGAGACTTCAAAACTTTCAAAACACAAAAAGACCCATCTTGTAATGTTTGTAAAGGTTTTTGATGAAATTTGTGAATGACTTTCTATATTTTATAATTGAACCAACTAATGCAAAAAGTCATATTTACTGCTCTGGAGTTAATCTTACAAAATTTTTACCGATTACAAAAGGAAGACATAGACTCGGGCAGAACCCTGCTATAAAAGGGCTTCAGGTTTTAAACAATGATATTAGAGCTATTCTTATAGAAAATAAGGCAATCCCTGAAACAGTCAGAAATCTCTCCTGTCAACATGTAAAGCCTCTCGATGATGATCTTTGGTATTCGGAGTCTTTTTTGATTCATAACTACAATTCAGAATTAGGTGAAAAGATTAAAAATTTTGCGCCATCAGAGCTTTTAAGAAAAATGTTTAGAGCTATGCTTATAAATGAATCTGTTCCTGAAAACCTATCATCTATGGAATTACAAGAATATCTGTATCACATTGCCAGAGAATTATCAGGAAAATAAGCATAAACTTATTATTCAAAAAGTCATATGGTTTATATATCAAAAACAAATAAATTTATCACTTGTAATCATTAACTCATATAAATCCTTTTGTCCACCTTTCTGACAAATTTCATTTCCCTCAAGTCCCCTAAATCCCATGCTCTTTTGACATCCTATAATTTTCCCTCCTCCAAGCACAAAACTTTTAGCTACCTCTTTAATATTGAACTGTTTAGAATCAGCCTCTTCATAGGCTGTTGCATGTGAATTTAGAAATATGGTGACTTCATTTTCATAATCCATATTTAGACAGAGAACACCAAAACGAAAGGCATTCCATAAGGTCTCTGCATCATTTGTTGAAATAAGAATACCAATTTTCATGTTTAATTCCTCCTCTTTAGTATATTTAAAATTTTAACATTTATCACTCTTCAAAGCACACCTTTGGCAGATATACATCTCTTAAAATATTTTATAATAGAAAAATAAAACTTGGAGGTTTCATGGATAAAAGACAACTTATTGAATGGGATAAGAAATTTATTTGGCATCCCTTTACTCAAATGAAGCTATGGCTTAATGAGGAACCAACTATTTTTATAGAAGGTAAAGATTGTTTTTTAAAAGATATTGATGGCAAATGGTATCTTGATGGAGTCTCTTCCCTGTGGGTAAATATTCATGGACATAAAAGATCAGAAATAGATGAAGCGTTAAAAGAACAGATTGACAAAGTTGCACATACTACTTTATTGGGAGCATCAAATGCACCAAGCATAATTCTTGCAAAAAAACTTGCTGATCTTCTTAGTAAAAGACTTCCGTGGGGAGAGCCACTTACCAAAATATTTTATTCTGATAATGGGTCAACAGCAGTTGAGATAGCCTTAAAAATTGCCTATCAATATTGGATTAATCAGGGTATAAAAAGTAAAGACACGTTTATTAGCCTTAAAGAGGGCTATCACGGAGATACAATCGGAGCAGTAAGTGTTGGTGGTGTAGAACTTTTTCATGAAGTATATAAACCTCTCTTAAATAAATCTATTCAAGCGCCTGCACCATACTGTTACAGGTGTGAACTTAATCTTACCTATCCTATTTGTAATCTTGCCTGTCTTAACGAAATGGAAAAGATTATCGCTAATAACAATGAAAAAATTATAGCAGTAATTGTAGAACCACTTGTTCAATGTGCAGGTGGAATAATTGTCTGGCCTCAAGGATATTTGAAAGGGCTTAGACAAATATGTAATAGATACAATATTTTATTAATAGCCGATGAGGTTGCCACAGGCTTTGGAAGAACAGGTAAAATGTTTGCATGTGAGCATGAAGAGGTGAATCCAGATATCATATGTTTAAGTAAGGGGATTACCAATGGATATATGCCTCTTGCTATAACGGCTACAAATGAAAAAATTTTTAATACCTTTTTAGGCGATGTCGATGAAAGAAAAACATTCTATCACGGACATTCTTACACTGGAAATCCACTTGCTTGCGCAGCTGCAATCGCTAATCTTGAAATATTTGAAAAAGACAGAACTCTCGAACATCTTCCACCAAAAATAGAGCTTATAAAAAATATACTTAATGAAATAGCTCAATTAAAACATGTAGGAGATGTAAGGCAAAAGGGAATGATTGCAGGGATAGAGATAGTAAAAGATAAAATTACAAAAGAACCTTTCCCTTACAGAGAACAAATGGGATGGAGAATTGTTAAGGCAGCGAGAAAACATGGTGTATGGCTTCGACCACTGGGAGATATAATAGTTATAATTCCTCCACTTATTATATCGCAAGAACATCTCAAGAGATTGCTTGAAGTAATAAAAGATTGTATAATTGAAGTAACTTCATAAAAAGGAGGATAAGAAATGATTAGATATTTATTGTTATGTAGCATGATACTGACATGTATTGCTTGCAGTCAGCAACTTAGGA
>JAOAGB010000085.1 GCA_026415995.1 Thermodesulfovibrio sp.
CATAGAATTATATTTTTTCTATAAAAATTTCTTTTTGTCCATCGAGGTATTTTAAAGGCTCTCAATTTTATTTTTGAAATATCTAATAAAGAAAAGAATCTCTTTTCTATGAAATTTTCAATGAAAAGTTTTAGCATATTAACTTTTTTAGCTCCTGTTCCAATGGACAGATAGTTCTTACCAGGGAAAACCCATGAATAAAAAAAAGAAGCATGAGAACTTCCAAACCAAAATTCACAAGTATCCTTATTATAATCGTTATTATAATTATCTAAACTTATTTGAAAACTTACTGTCCAGAAAAATTCAGGTTTTTTTATATTGACTAATGAGCATACTTTTGAGTTTATTCCATCAGCTGCAACTATATATTTAGAATTAATTTTAAGCAAATCTCCACTTTTTGTTTTTATAGTTGCTTTTATCTTTTTACCTTCCTCTAAATTAATAAGTTCTCCTTCGATAATTTGCACACCATTATTAAAAGCTAATTTTCTGAGGAAAGTATCAAATTCATATCTGTCAAATATTAAAATTTCTCCATTGTTTAATTTAACTTCGATGGGTTCTGAAAAAGGGGGTATGATTTTAACTCTTCTTACTACATTAAATGTAAGTTTTTGTCTTATTTCATCTAAAATATCAAGGTCTTTTAGCCCTGCAGAAGGAACCCCTCCTCCGCAGGGCTTCTTAAATTCTAAGTTTCTCTCAACTAAGCAGGTTGCGATCCCTTCTTTTGCAAGACAATTAGCAGCCGTGGAGCCAGCAGGTCCTCCGCCAACTACCAAAACTTCAAAATTCATTTTTATTACTTTTTAGTTACCACCAATACAGGGCACGGAGCGTTTCTTATAATTCTTTGAGTTGTGCTGCCAACGAAAAATCTTTCCACACCACTCCTTGGTAATGTTCCAATAATTATTAAATCTATTCCTTTTTCGTCGGCAAATTTTATAACTTCTTCATAGGGTATGCCTCTCTTTACCACCGTTTCTACTTCTTTTAATCCTTCACGAATATCTATGCCAAAGGAATCCAAATTTCTCTTGGCATGACTTTCTAAATCTTTATAAAGTTCTGTTATTGATGGATGGGGGATATGAAGATTTGATGCTTTTTCAATGTCATAAATTACATGAAGAAGATACAATTTGGCATTAAACAATTTTGCCAAGTCAACTGCATAAGATAGGGCATACAAGGATTCATCTGAAAAATCTGTTGGTAAAAGAATTTTTTGAAACTTCATGGCTACCTCCTAATTTTTGATGTTTTTTAAGTATATCAATCTCATGCCTTCAATTACAAGATGTGGTTCTAAATAATGGAAAAAATTTAAATATTGGGATAAAAAAGAAGCGTTACCACCTGTTAGTATGGGCGTTAATTTAAGTTTAATGGATTTTTCGATTTCTTTAATAATTCCCTCAATTGCATAAACAGTGCCTAAAACTATACCACTTCTAATAGCTGATTTAGTATCTATACCTAAAGCTGAGACCGATTTGTTAATTTCTATTATTGGTAACAATGCGGTTTTTTCATGTAAAGAATAATTCATTGTTTGTAGCCCGGGCATTATAGAACCTCCGAGGACTTCTCCTTTATTTGTAACAATAGTAATAGTAGTGGCAGTGCCAGCATCAATAATTGCTAAATTTTCCCTATATTTTTCATAGGCAGCCAAAGAACATGTTAGTCTATCAGCACCAAATTTTTCTGAATTTTTAACTTTTATACTTAATCCTGTATCGATTTTGCTATTTATGATTAAAAAATTTTTAAAAATTGATTGGTAATTCTTAATAAAAATTCTTGTAAGTTCAGGAACAACAGAACAGACTATACAATTTATTCCGTCATATTGATAAACTACTTTATTTAATTCATCCCAATTTAAATTTTTTATCTCTTTTTCAAATAAAACTAAAAAATTTTCCTTTTTAGGATTATTAAAGATAACAATACTTATATTGGAATTTCCAATTTTAACAGCTAATAACATTATTTAGTTCTCAGCAAAGTAACATCTCCAGCACTTATTTTTTCATAAGTTCCATTCTCAAGTTTCACAATTAATCTTCCTTCCTCGTCTATAGCCTCAGCTAAAGCTATTATTTCTCTATCGGTAAGTACAATTTTTACTTGTTTACCTATGGTGCCGCTTAATTCCATCCATCTGTCAATTATTGATTTCCTATTTTTCTTCTCGAGCAATTGATACCACTTATCAAACTCCTTTATTATTTCCGCTGCTAACATAGTACGTGAAAATTCTTCGCCTTTATATATTCTTAGGGATGTAGCAATTTCTTTTATTTCTTCTGGAATATCTTCTTCTGTCATATTTATATTAATTCCTGCACCTATAACAGCTGCTTTAATTTTTTCTCCTTCTATTTTCATTTCTGTTAAGATTCCACCGACCTTTTTATGATCCACAAGCATATCGTTAGGCCATTTAATCAGAACAGGAATTTCTGTGTATCTCCTGAGAGCAGTTGTACAAGCTACTACACTTGTAAGAGTTATTAAAGTAGCATATTTAGGAGTAATGTGCGGTTTAATGGCAAAGCTTATATATAAATTTTTACCTTGAGGAGAAATCCATTTCCTTCCTAATCTTCCTTTTCCTTTGGTTTGTCTATCTGCTATTACAACCGTTCCTGAAGGATAGCCCTGTTTTAAAAGCTCATATCCTATGCTATTAGTCGATTCAACCTCATCATAAACAACTATTTCCTTACCTATTTCTGAAACTTTTGATGACACTAATTTTTTTATTTCTTCTGCTGTAAATTCCATAAAATTATCTCTCCTGTTTAAGTACTATTACATCTATTTTTCCTTTTAGTTTTTCAGCAAAATAATGAGCATCTTGTTCAGATCCTACTATACTTCCGTAATGCATAGGTATGGCTAATTTAGGCATAATATCTAAAGCTGCTTGAACTGCTTCGTCTGCATTCATTACATATGTTCCTGATACAGGTAATAGAGCTATATCAATATTCTTGAAAGTTTTCATCTCGGGGATATAATCAGTATCTCCAGCAATATAAATTCTTTTATTAGAAACTTTGAATATAAAACCAAGCCAACCCTTTTCTTTAGGATGAAATTTTTTATTTGTATTATATGAGGGAACAGCTTCAATCTCTATTCCTTCAACATCTACTTTGTCACCTGGCTTTACAACTATCTCCTTAGCTTTAATCTTTCCTGCGCAATCTTTTGGTAAAACTAATACTGTATCTGGTCCTAAAAGCTTCTGTATATCTTCAGGACTAAAATGATCATAATGTTCATGAGTAATGAGAATTATATCAGCTTTATCTGGCTTTGAGATCTGAAATGGATCGGTATAGATAATTTTTTCTCCTGAAATTTTAAAAGTATCATGTCCGAGCCATTTAATATTTTGAATCATTAAACACCTCCTTAATAAGTTTGTGAATATATAATACTAAATTTCATGAGAACTTAACAATTTGACTTTTTGCAAAGTTTTTTATTAGATTAAATAGTTATCGGGGCGTAGCGCAGCTTGGATAGCGCACCTGCCTTGGGAGCAGGGGGTCGGTGGTTCAAATCCACTCGCCCCGATAAGTATTTTCAAGGGTTTTTGAAGGTAGGTAATTTCTTAGAAATCCCATTGTGATAAAA
>JAOAGB010000098.1 GCA_026415995.1 Thermodesulfovibrio sp.
AAGAATTCTTAGAAAAGGCAAAACATAAAATTAGAATTTAACAAAAAAACTTTTATTTTAATAAAAGAATCCTTAAACTCTCTACCGCATAAAATGTTGATTCTAAAAATGAAGCTGCCTTAGGAGTTCTTCCAAATCCTCATCTAATCCGAATTCTCTTAAATCTTTTATTATTTTTAAGGCATGATATGTATCTTCAATTGTTGGAGGCAATAAAGGAGTAGCTGCAAAACCACCTTCTTGTCTTTTTCTCTTAATAACAAAATTATAACAATCATCAAGATTTTTTCTTAAATTCATTAAATTATTTTATAATAATATTTGACATTTTCGTTGAAATTTATTGTATTCTAAAAAAGGCGATGGAGTTCGCCTTTAACCGCCTCTGAATTTCAGTGGCTGATAACTCCTACCTGTGTAGGTAGAGTTATACCCTGAAAGGGAGGCATTATGTTTGAAATTCTTTTGCAAGCATCTTTCTGGTTTTTTCTTGCCTTAGTTTCAACTGTAATTGCCACAAAGCTACGTTTAGCCTCTGCATTAACAGAAATCACTGTGGGTGCAATTGCAAGCCTTATTATTACCGGACATGGAATAAACATTGGAGAAAATGACCTTTGGATTAAATTTATAGCTTCTGTTGGTGCTATAATGCTAACATTCTTAGCTGGGGCAGAACTTGAACCTGAGGTCTTAAAATCCCGATGGAAAGAAACAATCGGAATTGGCTTGATTGCCTTTTTTGCACCCTTTTTAGGATGTACCGCCTTAGCATACTATGTTCTTGGATGGAGCATTAAAGCAAGCTGGCTTGCAGGGGTTGCCCTTTCCACAACATCTGTAGCCGTGGTTTATGCTGTCATGCTTGAATTGGGTCTTAATAGGACAGAATTTGGCAAGGTAATTCTTGCTGCATGTTTTGTTAATGACTTGGGAACAGTAGTAGCCTTAGGGCTTATTTTTTCTCCTTTCACCGTTAAGTCTTTAATTTTTATTGGCGCTATGATTATAATTTCTATTTTAGCTCCTTTTGTCACACCTAAAATATTTAAAAAATTTGGAAATAAACCCTCAGAATTTGAGACAAAATATCTGCTTTTCATTCTCTTTGGAATAGGTGCACTTGCTATATGGTCAGGCAGTGAAGCAGTTCTTCCTGCCTATGTAATAGGTATGGTTTTGGCAGGAAGCGTGGGGAAAGATCATCAACTAATAAGAAGACTGAGAACATTCACTATCGGATTTCTCACACCGATTTACTTTCTACGTGCAGGCTATTTCGTCTCAATACCTTCAATTATTGCCGCACCAATAGCTCTTCTGGTATTATTAGGTGGTAAAATGCTAACAAAAATAGTAGGAGTCTATCCAGTGACAAAATTTTTTAAGTTCAGACATAAAGAAGGGATGTATACAACTCTTCTTATGTCAACAGGGCTTACTTTTGGCTCAATTTCAGCATTATTTGGATTAACCCATGGAATAATTGACCAGAATCAATATTCACTTTTGATTGTAGCTGTAATTGGTAGCGCGGTGATACCTACTTTAATAGCCAATGCTTTTTATTTACCAAAATATCTTTTACCTAAGACAAAAAAGGAGGAATAATTATGCTAAAAAAAATTCTTGTTGCCTTTGACGGTTCTGAAGAATCTTACAAAGCTTTTAATTTTGCCATGCAGCTTTTAAATGAATTCACCTCTAAGGACAAGGAAATTGTGGTTTTATCTGTAGCACAACCACCAGAACATGCTGAAATAGTAGAAACTAAGGCAGTTATTGATAGTGCAACAGAGTATTATAAAAAGGAATTTGAAAAAATACTTAGCCTTGCAAGAAAGCACAACACAAAGATAAATACTGATATCGCCGTAGGGCATCCAGCAGACCAGATTGTTCGATATGCTTCGGAAAATGGGATTGACCTGATAATAATGGGACAGAGAGGAATGTCAAAAATTGAAAGATGGCTACTTGGCTCTGTATCCAGAAGAGTGGCAACACATGCCACATGCCCTGTTGTAATAGTTAAATAAATCACATCTCAATGCGAGTTAAAACTCCGTGAAGTTTTCTTGAAGGTAATCTGAAAAAACTTATAAAAGTAGGAGTTATTTTTTTCAAGAAGGCAAAAATTCTCCATAAACCTCTTGCCACTATCTCCTCAAGTCCATAAAATATTGCCCTTTCATCTATTCCGTTTTCTCTCAATATCTCCTCAATATTTACAACTTCCATATATCCCATCTGAATTTCAAAAACTCTAATACCCGTACAAAGATTTTCCTTAAAATAACCAGTTACTCCATAGGGATCTGGTCTTATTAGAATTGATAAAAAGACATTATCCTCATAAATTATTCCATTATAAAACATCGTTTCAACTATGTAAGGAGAGATCTTACTTGTGTCTCTTACAAAAAAAATTGCTGTCCCGGGTATCTTTGGATGAGTTTTATAAACCCTTTCAAATTTAAGAATGAAATCTTCTAAAGGCAGAAAGCTCATAAATTTGTAAAGTCTTTTTTGACCCTGTGTATAAATAATCATTGTCAATAGAGGAAATAATGCCAGAATAACAGACCAATATCCACCATGGGGGATTTTATATAAACAAGAACTAAAATAAAGAAAATCAATAAAAAGAACCAAAAAACCAGCAAGCACAGCATAGTAATTTCTTCTGAGAAAGTAAATAGAAATCAAAATCAGTCCTGTTATGCACATATCTGCTGTAACAGCAAGGCCATAGGCTGCAGCAAGATTTGAGGAACTACCAAAATCAACAATAATCAAAATAACAGCTAAAAGTAAAGACCAATTAACACTTCCAATGTATATCTGTGACTTAAGTTCCTTAGAT
>JAOAGB010000068.1 GCA_026415995.1 Thermodesulfovibrio sp.
TCGTCGGCAGCGTCAGATGTGTATAAGAGACAGGGATACCAACAAAGGCAATATCTGAACAGTGAACTGCACCACACATGTTTGTACAGCATGCAACAGCAAATCTTACTTTATTTGGAGTCTCCTTTGTAGTAAAGTAATCTATAAACTCGTCCATTAAGCATTTTACAAGGCCTGATGCATCAACTGCTGCTGAATGACAATGAATCCATCCCTGTGTATGAACTATATTACTTACTCTTGAACCAATGCCTCCTATAACAAACTTCTTTGCATTAAGTTCCTCAATCAAAGGATTTATTTTGCTTTCATCGGAAACAAGAAATTCTATATTATTTCTTGTTGTAAATCTGAAATAACCATCGCAATATTTTTCAGCAATATCAGCAATCTCTCTCAAAGTATCTGTGGCTAAGAGCCTTGGAGAAGCTACTCTTACTGTCCAAATCTTATCGCCAGAATTAGCTATATGAACCATTAATCCAGGGCTTAAAATTTCATGAGTTTTCCAGTCCCCATAGTTCTTCTGAATAACTGGGGGTAAAAAGTTTTTGTAGTGAGGTGGACCTATATCTGTTTTTCTTTGTTTTACATCAACTACATCGGGAATAACATATGGCATAATTTAACCTCCTTAATTTTATTAATTAATTATTAATTATTTTAACCATGATTCCCATGGTTTTCCTTCGAGGTCTCCCTCTTTCCAGAACCAGAAAGGATCTCTTCTTGGTTCTTTAACCATCTCAGGCGTTGGCTGAAGCCCTACTGCTTCGAGAAACTCTCTCATGCCCATTCTCAATATAAGCTCTCCAATTCTCTCTCTATTCTTTCCATATTCACTCCACCACTCAGTTGCTGCTCTAAGAAAATCTTTCATTTCCTGATATGGTGGCTTCATCTCCATAAATGGGAAGATTACCCAAGAAAGTGTTGCGCCTACTACAAATGGAGCTTTTGAACCAATAAGCACTGTTGCACCAAATGGTGGTGTCGGCTTTAATGCTCCAGCAAGCTTTGCAATACAGTGCATACAGTGTAGACAATCGCTGTCATTTATGGCAAGATTATTTCCATCCCATGTTATACACTTACCGGGACAGAGATTTACAATTTCTTCCTGAATGTTCATGCCTTTCTTTACATAATCTTTAACTTTGTCTTGGTCAATTGCTATTGGTCCTTTCCATGTTCCAATTATTGAACAATCTGCACGAGCAATGGAGGCATTGCAGTCAATAGGGCAACCAACTGTTTTTATCTTAAATTTATATGGAAAAGAAGGTCTGTGTAATTCATCCTGAAACTCTTGTGTTAAATCATAGGTAATATCAAGAGTGTCAATCATTGACCATTCACATCTTGCTGGACCTACGCAACAGCTTGGTGTTCTCATTGCAGAACCAGAACCACCAAGGTCAAATCCATTAATGCTAAAAACTGTACCAATAGCTTCAAGATTGTCTGTTACAGTTCCTAAAAGGATTATGTCACCTGTTGAACCATGGAAGTTGGTTAATCCACTTCCATATCTGTCCCAAACATCACAGATAAATCTCATGGCTTCTGAGGTATAAAATAATCCAGCTGGCTGATTTATACGAACAGTATGGAAATGAGCTACACCTGGGAATTGATCTGCTAATTCACAGTATCTTCCAATAACTCCTCCTCCGTATCCTCTAACTCCAACTATACCACCATGCTTCCAGTAAGTAACTTTGTCTCTGAAGCTTTTTTCAAGCAGTCCAAGCTCATCAGCAGCCATAGCATTTTTTGCAGCTGCTTTTTTCATCTCTGTGACAAAACTCGGGAAAGGACCCTTTTCAAGCTCATCCAATAAAGGTGTGTCATACTTCTTCGTCATAATTTCCTCCTACTGTTAAGATTTTTTGAAATTATACCATAATTTTTTGTGTCTATCAACTGTAAAATAGTTATACCCATTTGGTCAAATAAAAAAAATTTATGCTTACATTAAAGCTTTTAAATGAAAAATAAGCTAAAATATTTTAATGCAGATAAAATGGATTGAACTTAATGGATTTAAATCATTTCCTGAAAAGACAAAAATAGAGCTACACGATGGAATAACCTGTTTTGTGGGGCCTAATGGAGCAGGAAAAAGTAACATTGTTGATGCCTTTAGATGGATTCTTGGCGAACATAATCCCCGTATTTTAAGAGGAGAAAAGATGGAAGAACTAATTTTTCAAGGTTCTACCTCGAAAAAGGAAAAGGGACTTGCCGAAGTATCCATATTTTTAAGCTTTGATAATGATAATGAAGAAGATAATGGCAATAAACCCCAGGGACGAGAAATAGAGATAAAAAGAAGGCTTTACAGAACAGGGGAGTCCGATTTCATTATCAATGGAAAACAGTCAAGATTAAAAGATATAAAGGAAATATTCATTTCTGAAGGGGTCGATATAAGAACATATTCAATAATTGATCAACTAAAAGTAAACGAAGTTCTATCTAAGTCTTCCCATAGAAAAGCTCTACTTGAAGAGTGTGCTGGTATTTCCCTCTATAAGATGAAAAAGGCAGAGTCTGAGGTAAAACTACAATCGGCAAAAGAAAACTTACAGAGAATTGAGGATATTCTTGGAGAACTAAAAAAGCAATACTCTTTACTTGAAAGACAGGCAAAGCGAGCTGAAAAATATAGAAAAATTCTTAATGAATTATCAGATTTAGAATTAAAAGTTTCTAAAGCAGAAAGTATAAAACTCCTGACAGAATTAACAAAAATAAAGGATGAAAATGACGACCTTGAAATTAAATATAAAAAGCTGAAAGAAGACAATACTATAATTACTTCAAAACTTGTTGAACAAAAAAATAAAGCCTCCCAAATGGAAAATTTCGTACAGCAAAAAGAAAATGAAATTAATAACAACGTAATTGAAAAGGCAAAGATAGAAAAAGAATTAGCATTACTCTTTCAAGAAGAAAAAAATAAAACTGAAGGAATAGAGAGACTGCGACAAGAAAATTATTTATTATCGAAAGAGATAGAAAAAATCCAAATTGAAGTAAAAGAATCTCAAATACAGGTAAAGGAGATTGAAGAAAAGCTGGACAATCTACAAAAAGAAATAATAATTTATGAAGAAAATCTTTTAAATTTCCAACAAAGAGTTGCTGAGTTAGAAAACATAATAGAAAAAGAAAGAAAATATCTCTTTAATCTTACCACTGAACTTGCCAACAAAAAAAATTCATATCAATCTATTAAAAAATCCATCGAAATCGATCAGAACAGATTAAATTCTTTTATATACAAAAAGCAGGAATTGGCTCAAAAAATAAAAAAGTTAGAATCAGAGTTGAAAGATAAAGAAATAAAAATAAAAAACCTTAAAAACTCTTTACAATTAGAACAGGATGAATTAAAAAAGCTAATTGATAAATTATCCCTTTTTGATAAAGCCTTAAATGAAAAAAATCAAAAATTAATAGAAAAAAAGAAAGAAGAGGCTATAATAACTGGTAAACTTGAAGCTTTAGCTTCAGAAATTTGGGAAGAAGACAAAAAAAGCAGACTATTTTTTGAATGTATTGAGGTCTCTCCAGAAGTAGAAGAACTAATAGAAATATTTTTTGATGAAAAGCTCAGGGCAAATGTAATAGAAGATGTTGAACAAATAACGTCTTCAAATAATAAAAAGTTTTTTTTCCTAAAAAACTTAACAACTATAAAAGAAAAAACTTCATGCTCTGCAGGGCTTAAAGGAATCAAAGAATTTATAAATATAAAAGATACTAATATTAGCGATGAGGTTTTCGAAAATATTTTTATCGTAGAAAACACAAAAGAAGCTGTAGAGAAGATCAAACAATTCCCCTTCTGCTGTTTCATAACTAAAAAAGGTGAAGTTATCTATCCAGATGGATTTATTAAAACAGGCAAATCAGGAAATTTGCTAAAAAAAAGAAGAATTTTAGAACAGTTACAAGGGGACAGAAAACAAATTGTTGTTGATATTGAACTTCTTGAAAAGGATATTCAAACAATGCAAGCTGAAAAGGAAGAATTAAGAAATAAAATTGAGAGCAAAAAGTCATATATCAATAATCTGAAGGGAGAATTATTCCGTTTAGAAGAACAATATAAAAATTTACAAAGAGAAACAGAAGGAATTAGACAAAGGGCAAAATATATGGAAAACGAAGAAAAAACAATTCAGGAAGAAATAAAAGAAAATACAAAATTAATTGAAACAGTCAAACGGGAAATTGAAGATATATCTATCAGCATTGATGACACAGAGACAAAAATAGAAGAAATAAAAAATCAGCAAAGACACATCTTAAAGGAAAATGAGGAAAAAAAAGAAATTCTATCCAATAAAAAAATAGAACTATCCGCACTTAGGGAAAGAGTAAGCGGCAAAAATGCAGAAATAATTAAGCTGAATGAGAACATAAAAAAACTATTGGCAAAAAGGAATAAAAATGAAGAGGAAATAAAACAAATGCTCAAAAAAATAGAACAAATACAAAATGAATATACAGAAAAATTAAAAAAATCAGAGTTACTTATCAAACAAAATGAAAAATTAAAGGAAGAGCTTGAAAATATTTTAAATTCATTAAAGTTTAGTAAAACAGTTATTGATGAATTGGAGAAAGATTATCAGAACATAACCGAAGAAATACAAAACACTACAGGGATACTGAGCGAAAAAAGGGCTAAAGAAAGCGAATTAAAGGTCAAACTTGAAAATCTATGGAATGAAATATACAATCTGTATGGAAAAGATATTTTTCAAGAGCCGATAGAACCTGCCGATGAAACTGCTTTAGCTAAAGAGAAAATAGCTCAACTAAGAGCTCAATTGAAAGATATCGGACCTGTTGACATGGAAATTTTAAAAGAATATGAAGAAGTAAAAGAAAGATATGATTTCATGTTAAATCAACAAAAGGACCTTAAAACTTCCATTGAAGAACTTGAAGAAGCCATAAGGAAAATTAATAGTCTCACGAGGAAAAAATTAAGAGAAACTTTTGGTTTACTTAAAGAAAAATTTAACTACTTATTTCAAGAACTTTTTGGTGGAGGAAGGGCAGAAACTTTTCTTACAGATGAAAATAATATCCTTGAATCAGAATTAGAGATAAATATCCAACCTCCCGGGAAAAAAATGAGTAGCCTGAATCTACTCTCTGGAGGAGAAAAAACTCTTACAGCTATAGCTTTTGTATTTGCTTGCTTTTCTATTCGTCCTTCTCCTATTTGCATACTCGATGAAGTCGATGCGCCATTAGATGACCCGAATACTATAAGATTAAAAAAATTAATACAAACTTTAAGTGACAAAACCCAATTTCTTATAATTACTCATAATAAACTCATGATGGAAGCTGCAAACTATATTTATGGAGTTACCATGCAGGAAGAAGGTGTATCAAAGGTTATATCGTTAGAACTCAAAGAAGCAGAGGTTTATGCATGAAAGATAGAAACATGCTTGAAGGGATAGAAATATCTGATATCAAGGAAGACCTAATATGTTATAGCTATGATTCATCCTATGCTCAAGGAATAATTCCAGAATTTGTCGCATGGCCTAAAAATGCTGATGAAATTTCAAAGATTGTAAAGTGGGCTACTAATAGAGGATTAAGAATAATTCCAAGAGGCTCAGGCACAGGAATGGCGGGTGGAGCCGTTCCACTATATCCAAGAAGCATTGTAATAAGCCTCGAAAGGATGAGAGAGGTTTATGAAATAAATTCCAAAAATTTTACTACCACAGTGGCACCTGGGGTTATTAATGGGGAACTGCAAAAAGAACTTCAAATTTATGGACTTTTTTATCCACCAGACCCTGCATCACTCGATTACTGTTCAATTGGAGGCAATGTATCCACAAATGCAGGAGGTCCAAGAGCTATAAAATACGGTGTAACACGAAATTATGTAATGGAACTTGAAACTATTCTACCAAATGGAAACATCGTCACATTAGGAGGAAAAACAGTTAAAAGAGTTGTTGGTTATGAGTTGAAAGAACTTTTTATAGGCGCTGAAGGAACTCTCGGAATAATCTCAAGAGTAACCCTTAAAGTTTTACCAGAACCTGAGGAAGTTATAACTCTTCTTATAAGTTTTGGGGAACTTGAGAAAGCTGGAGAATGCATACCCAAAATAATAGGACTTGGAATTATACCTCGAACACTTGAATTTCTTGACAATCCTTGTATTGAACTCATTGAAACTAATAATGAATTAGGATTACGCCGAGACATTGAAGCAATGCTACTACTGGAGCTTGATGGAGAAATAACCTCAATAAAGAGGCAAGCAGAAATAATTGTTGAAACTGTGAAGAAGTTTAAAGGAGAAACACAGGTCGCCACAGATTACTATTCGAGGGAAAATTTATGGAAAGCAAGGAGAAGCATATCTCCATGCATTCTAAAAATGAAAGATAAAGAAAAAATAAATATTGATATTTCTGTTCCAATAGACAATTTGGCAAAAACTCTCACAAAACTAAAAGAACTTTCTGAAAAGTATCAAATACCTATAGTATCCTTTGGACATGCAGGAGATGGAAATATCCATGTTAATATCCTTGTTAATAGAAATGATGAGGAAAGTAAACAAAATGGATTTGAACTTGTAAAAAAGATTTTAGAATATACTGTTTCCTTAGGAGGTGCCATATCAGGTGAACATGGAATAGGAATCACAAAAAAACCTTATCTTGAGATGCAGCTTTCAAGAAAAAATATTGAACTGATGATGGCAATAAAAAAAGTCTTTGATCCAAGAGATATCATGAATCCTGGTAAAATCTTTAGTTAATTCAACCGTGTTTTCTATCTTATTGGGTTAACCAAACTTCATGGGAATCATAACAATAAAACATCTCAAGAGATTGCTTGAAGTAATAAAAGATTGTATAATTGAAGTAACTTCATAAAAAGGAGGATAAGAAATGATTAGATATTTATTGTTATGTAGCATGATACTGACATGTATTGCTTGCAGTCAGCAACTTAGGA
>JAOAGB010000078.1 GCA_026415995.1 Thermodesulfovibrio sp.
GTATGTACCTACTTGGGGAATAGAAAAAATTTATAGATATTCAGCTAAAGAAGGCTTTCTTCCTCAAATAGACAAATTAGGTACAAACAGATGGCAGAAATTAAAAGAGAGAGAAAGAAAGAAAATTCATGATATCGCTGATAAACTTTTGAAGCTTTATGCTCAGAGAAAAACAGAAAGAGGCTTTATTTATAGCGAAGACACAGAAATCCATAAAAATTTTGATGATTTTTTCCCATACGAGGAAACTGAAGATCAGCAAAAGGCTATCAATTCTATTTTAAATAAAATGAGAGAACCTTTTCCTATGGAAATTCTTTTATGTGGAGATGCTGGTTATGGAAAAACTGAGGTTGCTATGAGAGCTGCTTTTAGAGCTGTTTATGACAAAAAACAGGTGGCAGTTTTAGTTCCCACCACCTTACTATGTGAACAACATTATAGAAATTTCAAAAAAAGATTCGAAGCATTCCCAGTCAGAATTGACTATTTAAGTAGATTTCGCTCAAAAAAAGAAATAAAACAAGCCATTGAAGATACTAAAAAAGGCAAGGTAGACATTTTGATAGGTACACACATGATGATTATGAAAGAGGTAGATTTCTTAGATCTCGGGCTTCTAATTATAGATGAGGAACAAAAATTCGGAGTGGTTCAAAAGGAAAAATTAAAAGAAAAATTTCCTAAGGTTGATTTAATTACAATCACTGCTACACCTATACCAAGAACACTACAAATTGGGCTTAGTGGTCTTTGGGATATATTTATAATTCAAACACCTCCAAAAGAAAGACTTTCTGTAAAAAGTTTCATTGTCCCTGAAGATTATCAAATAATAAAAGAAGCTATAGACAGAGAATTAAAAAGAAAAGGACAGGTATATTTTCTTCATAATAGAATTCAGGATATTAATATTTATGAAAGTAAACTTAGAATGCTTCTTCCTTACTCAAAAATTGCCATTGCCCATGGAAGAATGAGAGAGAATCAACTGAACAAAATTATGGTCGATTTTCTTGAAGGGGAAATAGATATTTTAGTATGCACATCAATAATTGCTTCAGGAATAGATATCCCAAATGTTAATACTATCATAATAAATAGAGCTGATCTTTTTGGATTAAGTGATCTTTATCAAATAAGAGGCAGAGTTGGAAGATCTGATAAACAGGCTTATGCATATTTCATCGTACCCCCTGAAGAGGTGCTTACTGAAAATGCAAAAAAAAGAATAAAAGCAATACAGGAAATGAGTTATTTGGGTGCAGGTTTTCATGTTGCTCTTAAAGACCTGGAAATCAGAGGAGCGGGAGAACTCTTAGGAATTGAGCAGTCTGGAGTAAATAGACTTGGCTTTGACCTCTATATCGAAATGTTAAATGAAGCTATTAAAGAGATGAAAGGAGAGCCCATTATTGAAATAAAATTGCCTGATATTAAGCTTTCTATCCCGGCATACATTCCTGAAGATTATATAGAAGAAACATCCATGCGAATAAGAATCTATCGTAAACTCAGTCATATTTTTGATTTATCAGATATGGATAAATTGCGTGACGAGATTTTTGATAGATTTGGCAAACTTCCTAAAGAATTGGAAAATTTATTTAAAGTAGCTCAATTAAGAATTCTTTCTTCAAAAATAGGAATTGCTAAAATCCAACAGAGAAAAGCAGGATTTAGATTTACAATGCAGGAAAATCTTGATGAAAATTTTGTAAAAAATTTAATTTTCATATTAAATGGATTTAGGAAAAAAGAGATTATAAAGGATTTAAAATTCTATACCGATGGATTTGAAATAGGAATTAAAGAACTTGAGAATTTGATTATGTTTCTTAAAAGATTAATTTCAAAATTAGAGAATGAAAAATGATATACTATAAAATCATGAGATTGAGAATTTTAATATTAATCTTATTGACTGCCATAACTCTTACAGCCTGTGCTACAGAAGAAAAAATAAGACAGACCAATGAATCAGATTTTCATAAAGAAATAGGGTTTGCCTATTACATTGAAAAAAATTATCAACTTGCCTATTCTGAATTCCATAAAGCCCTACAGATCGACCCTAACAACAAAGATGCCCTTCACGGTTTAGCACTGGTGCATATGGAATTTCAGGAGTATGAAATGGCGAGGGATTTGTTTCTCAGAACTTTATCAATTGACTCCAATTATGCTGATGCATGGTTTAATCTCGGACTTTGCTATCAAAAATTAAATATGCATAATGAAGCAATAAATGCATTTAATAAGGCTTTAAGTAACCCTATTTTTATAACTCAGGATAAAGCTTATTTTGGACAAGGATTATCTTATTACAAACTCGGCAAATATGAAGAAGCTAAAAACTCTTTTGATAAAGCGATAAAAAGAAATATACTTCTGATTCAGGCTCATTTATACATGGCTTTAACAAATCAAAAGTTAGGGCTTTATTCTGAAGCATCAAAAACTTTAAAACATGGTATAAAGCTTGATCAAACATATAAGGGAGATTTAGATAAATTTAAAAAAGATTTAATAGAAGCTTCAAAGTCTGGACAGGGAAACCTACCAAAAGAGGATATTTTAGACCTTCTTGAAATTTTAAAATATTGAAATGGCTAAAGGTAAAATAGTAAAAGCTGCTGGCGCTATTTCTCTTGCAACGACATTTAGCAGAATCTTAGGGTACATAAAGGATATGATTCTCGCTAAATATTTCGGTGCTACAGCACTTAGTGATGTATTTTTTGTTGCTTTCAGGATTCCTAATTTACTTAGAGAACTATTTGCTGAAGGCTCCATGTCCTCGGCAGTTATTCCTGTTCTTAAAGAATCTCAAGTAAAACATGGACATGAAGAGACAAAAAAAATTGTAAAAAGTCTCTTCACATTTATACTAATAATAGTAGGAATAGTGACTATTTTAGGGATTATATTTAGTCCTATAATTGTTAAACTAATAGCTCCTGGATTTATAGAAAATCCTGAAAAATTCGAACTGACAGTGCTTCTTACAAGAATAATGTTTCCCTTCTTACTTTTTATCAGTTTTGCTGCACTTACAATGGGAACGCTTAATACAAATAATATATTCTTCGTTCCAGCTCTTGCTCCTTGTTTTTTAAATATAGCAATAATTATTCTTGTTGCAGGATTTAGCAGTTTTTTCTTAAATCCTATTGTATCAGTGGCAGTTGGAGTTACCTTAGGTGGATTACTTCAATGGCTTGTACAGACACCGCAATTTTATAAGAATGGCTTTCAGTTTGGATTCACTGGCTTTCACCCCGCACTCAAAAAAATAATTCTTCTTGTAATTCCTACTACTCTTGCAATGGCAGTCAATCAAATTAATATCTTTGTAAGCACCATAATTGCAAGCTTTCTACCAGAGGGAAGCGTTACCTATTTATATTATTCAATGAGACTTATTCAACTTCCTATAGGAATATTTGGAGTTGCTGTAGGGATGGCGGTGCTTCCAACTCTATCTCAACATGTTGCTGAAGGGAATAAAAATCAACTGGCTAAGGATTTAACATTTTCTCTCAAATTCCTTTTTTTTCTTACTATACCCTCAACAATTGGTCTAATTATACTAAAAGAACCTATTGTGAATACACTGTTTCAGAGAGGTGCATTTGATATCACCGCTACCTTTAATACTGCTCAAGCTTTACTTTTTTATAGTATAGGAATATTGGGAACAGTAGGCTCAAGAACAATAACTGCTACTTTTTATTCTTTTCAGGACACCAAAACTCCAGTAGTATGCGCAACAGTTGGAATGTTAACTAATGTTTTATTTTCTCTTCTGCTTATGCATACAATGAAACATAATGGATTAGCCCTTGCCTATTCTTTAGCAGCTACCGTTCAATTTTTAATGTTATCAATTTTTATAAAACATAAAATTAATGAAATTTCATTTATCAATATTATTCCCTCTTTTGTTAAAAGCACCATTGCTGCGTTAGTGAGTGTGGGAATAGCAAGATTAATATGCAATATTAAACCATCATTGTGGTTACATAGCGAGCAGATGTTTTTAAAATTCATATGGCTTGTAACTGCCATAGGCATAGCTGTATCAATTTATTTTTTACTTTGCTATTTGATGAAACATGAAGAACTAAGTTATATTTTAAAAAAGATTAGGAGGCATAAATGAAAATAAAAAAATTTGAAGTAGGCCCTTTATTAGTAAACTGTTATGTGGTATATGATGAAAAAATAAAGGATGCCTTTGTAGTAGACCCTGGCGATGAACCAGATTTAGTGCTTGATTTCATAAAAGAAGAAGGCTTGTATGTAAAGTATATAATCTGTACCCATGGACACTTTGATCACATTGGAGCAGTAAGAGAATTAAAAGATGAAACAGGAGCACATATAATTCTTCATCGAGGAGATCTCGAAATTTATAAGCATTCTCCTGAAGTGGCAAGAGAGTTCTTTGGTATCGAAATTGAATCCCAACCTGAACCAGACATATTAATTGATAATGAAGAAACAATAAAAATTTTTCAAAAGGAACTTAAATTTCTTTATACTCCAGGACATTCTCCTGGTAGTATTTCTGTTTATCTCGATGGATACCTATTTACAGGAGATACACTTTTTGCAGGTTCTGTTGGCAGAACGGATTTAATAGGCGGTAATATGCAACAATTACTAAATTCATTAAAAAAATTAGGATCCTTTCCACCTGATACCTTAGTCCTTCCAGGACATGGACCCAAAACAAAAATAGAATTTGAGAAAAAAACTAATCCGTTCTATCATGAGATTATTTAAAACGTTAGGATTATTTCTTTTTATATTTTGTTTAGCTTGTAGTAATTCATCTGAAGAAAAAAAATCTCCACTTCAAATAAACGAAATTAGAGGAGAAACTGTAGTAATTGGAGTTTTACCTGAAGAATCTCCTAGAATAATATATGAAAAATTGTATCCTTTAAAAAATTTTATCTCCCATACACTTCAAAAACCTGTAAGTATAGAGATAGCTAAAGATTTTAAGGACTTAGAAAAGAAAATAAAAGAAGACAAAATTCACCTTCTTATTGTAGACCCAGCTACATACTGTGAACTTAAGTGGGATATGAAAAACAAAGTATTTCCATTAATTAAACCAGAAGGGGGAATTGCTGAAACGAGAAGTGTTTTTGTAACAAAGGAGGACAAAAAAATTGAAAAAATATTCGATTCTCTCGGGAAAAAACTTGCTCTTGGTGAAGAAAAGTCCTCATTTAGTTATCTCATTCCGCTTTCAATGCTTAGAGATGTTGATATATCCATAAAAGATTTTAAATCTGTTGATATGCTAAAACAGGAGCAAAGAATTGCCCTGTCAATACTAATTGGGGATCATGATATAGGTGCAATGAGTGAGATAACAGCGAATAAATATATTAAAGATGGACTTAAAATAATAAGATATTCAGAAAGGACTCCGCGATATTTAATTGCCTATCTTAATACTCTAAAATATGAAGATGTAGAAAAAATAAAGGATGCCATTGTCTATAAAGCAGATAAAGAGATTCGCAAATCAATGGGAGTTGAAAAGTTCGTACCTGCTGAGGATAGAGATTTTGATTACATAAGAGTCTTGATTAAAAATCTTAAAGGTATTGATTATATTGAATATGGTCCTAAAACAGTAAAGGTAGCCATTCTTCCATTATATAGTCCTCTTACTATATACAAAAGATATGACCCGCTAATGCGATATCTCTCTGAAAAGACAGGTTATGAATTCAAGTTAGTAATACCTAAAAATTTTGAAGAATTCATACAGATAGTAAGCGAAGGAAAGGTTAATTTTTCCTATCAAAATCCATATGTCTTCTCTATAATTTCTAAAAAATATCCCATAAAACCCTTAGCTATAACTGTTGGTGAGGACTGCACAAAAGATGAAGGAATATGCGGAGCTGAAAAATATAGAGGTATTATAATAACAAAAAAAGAAAGCAATATTAATAAAATCGAAGATCTGAAAGGTAAAAAAATAATGATTGTTTCTCCTACATCAGCTGGCGGATATCTCTCACAAAAGCTTTATCTTGAAAAGAAAGGCTTTAATCTTAACAGAGATTTTAAACTGATTGATGTAAAAAGACAAGAGAAGGTTATCATCGGAGTCTATAAAGGAGAGGCTGATGCTGGATTTATAAGAGAGGCTGCTTTGAGTGTGTGGTCTAATGAGGTTGATATATCAAAGATAAAAATTCTTGACTATGGTGAATATCTTCCAAATTGGCCTTTTGCATTGGTTAACAATAAAAATAATGAATTGACAAAAAATGTTAAAAAACTTATTACTGAACTTAAGGATAGTGATATACTTAACAAAGCCAAAGTAAAAGCCTTCAAAGAGGCCACAGATGAAGATATGGCAATACTTAAAAAGCTCAGTTATTAAAAATTCATTAATAAATATTCAGAGATTAAGTATTGGCTGGAAGATATTTTTCTCGTTCCTCATACTATTTCTTGTAATAATGCTCTCGATTAATATTCTAATTCTTAACTATCAAAAAAAATCATTAAGAGATCAAGTCGATACAAATGTCTCATTGATTCTTGAAAATTTATCAAAAGAAGTTATAGATAACATTATTTTTTTTGATCCATTAGCAATAGATGAAAAAATTTCCTTAGCTATGAATAATCCTGGAATGGAATATATTATGCTTACAGATAAAAATGGTAGAATAGTTGGAC
The DNA here is from genome assembly GCA_026415995.1 of Thermodesulfovibrio sp. Lineage (GTDB taxonomy): Bacteria > Nitrospirota > Thermodesulfovibrionia > Thermodesulfovibrionales > Thermodesulfovibrionaceae > Thermodesulfovibrio. The sequence continues at coordinate 6,727 of JAOAGB010000078.1, forward strand.
ATAGCGATAAAAGCCAACTCGGTGCATATATTAACTTAGATTTTATTAAATGGCAAAAAAAAGACCAAGATGGAATTATTCATATAAATTTACCAGTAGTCTCTGGTGATAGTTACTTCGGTATTTTAAGGGCTGGTATCTCTGAAGATAAAATAAATGTCTATATTGAACAGACAACTAAAAATTTGAAAAATTATATTTATGTTTTAAGCTCTCTATTTTTTCTCTTAACTGTCATTATGGCATTTATGCTTTCAAAAACACTTATAAAACCATTGCAAAGGCTTAAGAATAAAATGTCAAGCATACAAGCAGACAGACTTGAAATCTGTGAAAATCCATCAACGGTATTATGCAGAGATATCTTTAACTGTGAAAAAACTGATTGTCCTGCCTATGGAAAAGAAAGATGTTGGTCTATAACCGAAGCAAAGGAAAATTGCAAAAAATGTCACAATATTGATTGCAAAGACTGTTATGTCTATAAAATGTCCTGTGGCGATGAAATTGGATATTTAATAGAAACTTTTAATGAAATGATATTAAAACTTAAGCGTTCACTTGAAGAGCTTGACAGAGCAACAAAAGAAAAGCTAAAACTTGAAAAATCATCTGCAATGGCAGAAATGGCAATGACAGTTGCTCACGAAATAAAAAATCCACTTAATGCCATAAAAGCATCTACTTCTTATTTAAAATCAAATTTTCAAGGAGAAGTTTTAAGGGAATTTCTCTCAATTATAGATAAAGAAACTGAAAGATTAAACGAACTAATAACAAGTTTTTTATCCTATGCAAGACCAGTGCCTCTTAAATATGAAAAAGGTAATATAAATAATGTGTTGAAAGATGTAATTAAACTTATAGAAAAGGAAATTCAGGAAGAAAAAAAGATTCTTCATACTGATTTTGACAATTCTATACCTGAATTTTATTTTGATCACCATCAACTAAAACAAGCTGCACTTAATCTCTTAGTAAATGCTGCAGATGCTACAAAAGAGGGTGATAAAATTATAATAAAAACTGAAAAATATGATGGAAAAGTAAAAATAATAATCAAAGATTCAGGGAGTGGAATTCCCATGGAAATTATGGGTAAAATATTTGAACCCTTTTTTACCACAAAAACTACAGGTTCAGGACTCGGGCTTGCCTGTGTTGAAAGAATTATAAGAGATCACGAAGGCAAAATAAAGGTAAAAAGCAAAATTAAAGAAGGAACAGAATTTGAAATAGAGTTACCCATTAAAGGGGAGGCTAAAAATGGCTAAAATTCTCTATATAGATGATGAAATAAGTGCACTAAAAGCAATTTCTGCTATTCTTAGAAAAGAGGGATATGATGTTTATGCAGCACCTACAGCTGAAGAGGGGATAGAAATTCTTAAAAACGCAGAAATTGATTGTATTCTTCTTGATTATCGTTTACCAGGCATGGACGGAATAGAACTATTAAAATGGATGAAACTAAACGAAATGTTAATCCCTACCATTATGCTTACAGCCTATGGTACCATTGAAAAAGCCGTAGAAGCAATGAAATTAGGTGCTTATCATTATCTAATAAAACCTGTAGATACCGAACTTCTTATCAATGTGATAAAAGAAGCCATAGAAAAGTCAAAGGGAAATCAAAAATTAGAAAAAATAGAATCACCTTTCCCAGAAATAATCGGTAAAAGTAAAACAATGCAGGAAGTTTTCTATATAATGGAAATGGTGGCACAAACCAATGCTAATGTTCTTATTACAGGAGAATCAGGAACTGGTAAAGAACTTGTTGCAAGGGCTATTCATAGGAAGTCTTTAAGAAATTCAAAACCTTTTATAATAGTTGACTGCACAACTATTCCAGAAAATCTTCTTGAAAGCGAACTTTTTGGGCATGAAAAAGGAGCCTTTACTGGTGCTGCCGATAGAAAAATAGGACTTATTGAAATTGCCAATGAGGGCACTGTTTTTCTTGATGAAATAGGAGAATTACCTATGTTTCTTCAGAAAAAATTACTTAGATTTCTTCAAGAAAAAGAAATTCAAAGAATTGGAAGTACGCATAGAATTAAAGTAGATGTAAGAGTAATTTCAGCAACCAATAGAAATCTTGAAAAAGCTATACAAGAAGGCTTATTCAGAGAAGACCTTTATTGGAGACTTAATGTAGTAAGAATAAATCTTCCACCACTAAGGGAGAGAAAAGAAGATATTCCGCTCTTAGTAAATTACTTCTTAAAAAAATTTTCAAAGGAGAATAACAAACCGGTTCCCCATATTGAACCAGAAGTCATGGAGATTCTTATAAATAACGACTGGCCCGGAAACATAAGAGAGCTTGCAAATGTAATTGAAAGGGCTGTGATTTTGTCCCCATCTGGAGTGATTTCTATAAAATATCTTCCAAAAAGAATACAAGAAAAAACCGGAGTGATTGAAAAAAAGGAAAATACCCTTAATCTTATCGAAGTGGAAAAATCATTAATTTTCAAAGCATTAAGTTCTACGGGTTGGAATCAAACAAAAGCTGCTGAGATATTGGGGATTTCAAGAAAACAACTTCGCACAAAAATGAAAAATTACGGATTATTACCGCAAACAGAGGATGATTAAAAATTATCAATCTTGTGTTTTATTAATACAATTATCGCAAATACCTTCTAATAATACTCTTACTTTGTTAATGATAAATTTTTTCTTTAAGTAATCAGGAACTTCTAATTTATCGTAGCTTTCATTATAAAAATCAACAATTTTACCACATTTTTTACATCTAAAGTGATGATGATTTTTATTATTTGGGTCAAATCTTCTTACATCACCTGAACCTTCAACTATTTCTAATAGCCCCATTTCAGATAAAGTCAAAAGAGTTCTGTTTACTGTATCAAAGGATATTCCTGGATGAATTCTTTTTATTCTTCTGTAAATTATCTCTGCTGAGGGATGGTTTTCTGAATTTAAAACTTCTTTATATATAGATATTCTTTGCGGAGTAATCTTTAATCCGCATTCTTTGCATTTCTTTACAAATTCCTCTAATGAGTCTTCCTTTGTTGACCTGTACTCTTTCATTATGATAAACTCCTAAATAAGAATTATTACTATTTAGGTTTTGTTCCCATATTTAATATTAACAAAAAAGGAGGGCAAAATGGAGACAAAAGACAAAAAAAGATGGATTACAGACTGGTGGCCCAAAAGACTTAATCTAAAAGTTTTAAGACAAAACTGCCCTAACTCCAATCCCTATGGTCCTGATTATGATTACGCAAAGGAATTTGAAAGTTTAGATCTTGAAGAAGTAAAA
>JAOAGB010000082.1 GCA_026415995.1 Thermodesulfovibrio sp.
GGTCTTTATTTTAAGAAGTTCACATATGGCAAGATGTTCCTTTGTCTGTGGCATTACACCTTCATCAGCAGCAACAACAAGCATTACCATATCCATTCCACCAACACCGGCAAGCATATTTTTTATCAATCTCTCATGCCCTGGAACATCAACAATACCAACAATTACATCAGAATAGAGGATATTGGCAAAACCAAGGTCTATTGTGATCCCTCGTTCTTTTTCTTCCTTTAATCTGTCTGGGTCTATTCCAGTGAGGGCTTTTACTACCGAACTTTTACCATGGTCAATATGGCCTGCAGTGCCTAAAATTACCTTTTTCATTGGGCAAGTTGAATGAAATTTTTAAGAAGTTTCAAGCCCATTTTTTGCGATTTTTCAGGATGAAACTGGGTTGCAAAAATATTTTCATGAATAAGCATAGACGTAAACTCCAATCCATATTCAGTAATTCCAGCAATTACTCCCTCTTGTTCTGGCACCACATAGTAAGAATGGACAAAATAAAAATATGAATTATCAGGAATATCCTGAAGAAATTTACTCTTTTTCCTAAAGTTTACTGTGTTCCAACCCATGTGAGGAATCTTATATTCCTGAGCAAGATTGAAACGTATTACTCTTCCTTTTATTAAATCAAGGCCTTTACATAGACCAAATTCTTCGGATTCTGTAAATAAAATTTGCATTCCAAGACAGATTCCCAGATAGGGCTTTCCTTTAAGAATTTCCTCTTTTACTGTTTCAAGAAGTCCAAGATTTGTGAGATTACCCATACAGTCACGGAATGCTCCAACTCCAGGTAAAACAATAGCCTTTGCTTTTCTTATCTCATCTGGGTTTTGAGTAATGGTAACTAAGCCACCTACTGCCTCAATTGCCTTTGATACACTCCTTATGTTTCCCATTCCATAATCAACAAGTGCAATCATGCGTTAATTCTACCATAAAATAAAGAGTTTTTTTAAATTTTCCCATTCCCTATAAGGTTTAAACCTTGTTTCTTCAAAAGTTTTTAGCTCCATATTACCATCTGTTTTTTCTTTTATTTGAATAGCACCATTAATGTCTGTTCTGTAAATTCTACATTTACGATTCAAGTATTCTAAGACTTCTTTATGGGGATGCCCATAGGGATTATTTTTACCACTGGAAATTATGCAAATCTGAGGCGAGACCACTTCATAAAAATCTTCATAGAAGGAACGTTTACTGCCATGATGGGGTACTTTTATTATATCTGCCCTAAGATAATTTAAAGGAATACTCTCTAAGGCATCCCTGCCTACATCAGAGGTAAAAAGAAACTTCCTATTCAAGCATTTTACACTAAAAACAAGACTTACTTCATTGCTATCCTTGGTAATGGAAGAAGTAAAAAATCCCTTATAGGGATGTAATACTGTAAACGTGCAATTGCCTACCTTTAAAATATCTCCTCTTTCAAGATGTCTTTTTTCAATAGGCATAGAAAGATTGTACTTTATATATCCATTATCCCATATTTCCCTTACATTAAAGTTTTCTATGATTCTTGAGAATCCTCCCGCATGGTCTTTCTGTTCATGGGTAATAATAAGTGCCTGCAAATCTCTATAACCCTTTGCTGTAAGATACCTCTGTAGCTCAAAGCCTGTTTTTCCTGTATCAACAACAAAGACCTCTTTCGGTGTTTCAATTACTGCTGAGTTTGCTTGACCAACATCAAGAAAAGTAATTTTATAAGCCTTTTTTTCTGAATAGACTAAAATTCCGCTTATTAATCCTGAAAATAGAATGAATAAAAGGGCAATAGCAATAGCTATTTTTCTACTCCCTTTATTTAATCCATAAAAGCTAAGGATTAATAAAAATATGGCTATATAAAAAATTAAAACCGAACCCAGAGGTATAGGTGGAATTAGTATTGACGAAAAACTTAAAGAAGCAAGAAGATGCATTAATCTGAATGAGATTTCTGAAAGAAAATTTATAACTTCTGGTAATGGATAAATTCCAGTAATAAGATAAACGATAACAAACATTACATTTAAAGGGAAAATGAGCATTCCTATAAGAAGTCCTGCCGTTATATTGGCAATGGGGCTAATTATTGATAGATAATAAAATTTATAAATTACAAGGGGTGCTGTAACAAAAGAGGCTGAAAAACTAATAAGTAAACTAAGGAACATATAAGATAAAATTCTATTTTTAATCCTATCTTTAAAGCTTTTATAAATATCAGACACAAAGCCAATTGCAATAGTTGCCAGAAAACTTAGCTGAAAGGAAATGTCCTTAGCTGAAGAAGGTTCTATTATGAGAATTATAAGACAGGCAATTGATACAGTAATTATCCACAAAGATTTTCTCTCAGCAAGCACACCTATCATAAAAAGCATTGCCATGATAAATGCCCTTGTGGATGGATAGTTTGGCTCAATAAGTAAAAAATAAAAAAGCAGAAGGGGAAAACAAAGAATAATACTTAATTGTGAAGGCGTTATATAAAGTGTCATACGAACAAGCCATTTATAGGGTATAAAATTTGTAAGGGTTTTAAAAATTATAAAAAACACAGTAAAAAGAAGGCTAAAATGAGCTCCTGAAATGCTCAACAGATGAATAAGCCCTGTCCTCTGAAAATCCTCTTTTATTTCCTTTGATATTTCATGTCTATGGCCTGTTGTCATGGCAATCATAACAGGCGCAAACTTTTCATTCAATCTTGCCTTTAGTTCATCATTAATCCTTTTTTGAGCTTTTTCAAAGAGAGTTAAATTTAATATCCCTTCATCAGTTAGTTTAATGGCATAGCAGAAATCTGAAATAATAAAAACATAAGGATTTTTAGGTTTATCTATTTTTTTGCATTCAACACTATACAATCTATTTTCTTCTAATTTTCCATTAAAGTATACCCTTATATTTTTGCCATTAATGTCTTTAAAAACATAAATATTATCTTTACTCAAAACAATAGAACCTTTAAATTTCATTGGGCTCTCTTCATCAGTAAAATCTCTCTGCCCTAAAATTCCATATAAAACTGCAATAGAAGAAAACAAAAGGCAGACAATAGCAACAAAGTATTTTCTATTTAACAGACAAATTAATGCTGGCACTAAAGCAAGAAAAATAGAAAAAATGGGGAAATATATAAAGATAAGCCCACCTAAAATACCTAAAACAAAAGACAGTATATATGGCATAGACCTTAATCCCTCAACATTCTATCAGCTATTGTCATTCTGAGTCTAAGACAAGCCATATTTTCAGCACATTCTATAATTCTGAAGCCGAAAAATAAATAAAGCAATTCTAATTGTTTAACTATTTGAATTTTTGGCATTTTTCTCTATATAATACTGCAAATATAGAATTTTTATGGAGGTAGGATGAATCAGAATTACGATTTTAAGAATATAGAGACAAAATGGCAGAATGAATGGCGTAAAAACA
>JAOAGB010000104.1 GCA_026415995.1 Thermodesulfovibrio sp.
TTACAAAATTTAATAATTTTTTGTTAAAATATAAAATCTCCCGAGTATCGGGAGAATTTTATTTTTGAGGTTTTGAGATGAAAATTGAGGTCTTTGAAATACCAGAAGAGGGTTTAAATATTGAAGTTGAAGAGTCTCCAAAGTTAGAAGATGTTACTATTACAAAGCCATTTAAAGCTGTGATGCGTGTTGAAAAAAGAGGACAAGAGGTTTTTATAAAAGGAATAGTAAATGGAGAAGTGGAACTTCAATGCAGTAGATGTTTGAAAGATTATAATATGCCAATAAAAACATTATTTGAAATTACCTATCACCCTGTCGAAGAATTAAACAAAGAGGAACTTTTAGAACTAAAAAGAGACGAGATGGATGTTGATTTTTACAGAGAAGGCTTAATTGATACAGAAGATATAGTTCGTGATCAAATCTTGCTAAATGTTCCTATGAAGCCTCTATGTTCTGAAAATTGTAGAGGATTGTGTCCTTTATGTGGCAATGATTTAAATGAAGTAGATTGTGGGTGTGAAAAAAAAGAAATAGACCCAAGATTTGCAGTTTTACAATCACTTTTAAGGAGGATGAAAACAAATGGCTAATCCAAGACATCGTCATACCCCTTCAAGAAGGGACAAGCGCAGAGCAAACTGGAAAGCAGTTGCTCCAAATCTGGCACTATGTGCTGAATGCAAAGAGCCTAAGCTTCCACATAGGGTATGTCCAAATTGCGGTTCTTACAAAGGCAAGAAATTTTTAGAGGTAGAAGAGTAATTTAAAAAATGTTAAAAATTGCTGTTGATGCAATGGGTGGTGACTTTGCTCCCGAGGTTAATATCTTGGGCGCTTACGAGTCCGTATTGGATAATGAGATTGAAGTCATTCTTGTAGGTAATGAAGAAAAGATAAGAGAATTTTTACAGGAAAAAAAGGTATTAAAGGGAAAAATTTCAATCCTTCATACAGAAGACCAAATTCTCATGGATGAATCTGTTTCATCTGCTATAAGAAGAAAAAACACATCCATGAGAAAAGCTATTGAACTTGTAAAGGCAGGTAAAGCCGATGCGGTTCTGAGCGCAGGTAACTCTGGTGCCATGATGGCTTTGAGCTTTCTTTTATTAGGAAAACTTCCAAATGTTGACAGACCTGCTATCGCCACTGTAATGCCCTGTTTAAAAGGACCTTTTATTCTACTTGATGCAGGAGCAAATGTGGATTGTAAAGCTGAACACCTTGTACAGTTTGCTTTTATGGGAGATGCCTACCATAAAGCTTTGTTTAATTCCACCTCACCTCGTATAGCATTGCTAAGCATAGGAGAAGAAGGCTCAAAGGGAAATGAGGCAACGAAAGAAGCCTTTAAACTTCTTCAGGACACTAACCTTAATTTTATTGGAAATATAGAAGGTAAAGATGTCTTTTTTGGTTCAGCAGATGTTGTTGTTTGCGATGGCTTTGTGGGCAATATAGTTTTGAAGGTTGGAGAAGGTCTTGCAGAAGCTTTGATGAAAATGCTTAAAAGAGAAATCGCAGATCTGATAACTGGAAAAATTGGTTATATGATGATAAAACCTGCTATCAAGAGTTTTAGAAAAAAGATAGACTACTCTGAATATGGAGGAGCATTGCTTTTAGGCATAAAAGGAACAAGTTTAATATGTCATGGAAGGTCTTCTGCAAAGGCAATAAAAAATGCCATAAGGGTTGCTTCTGAAATGGCAAAAAAAGAAATATACAGAAGAATTTCGGAGAGCTTAAAATCTACGGAGGACATAAATGAAGGCAAGGATACTGTCAACAGGTTCCTATGTTCCTGAAAAGGTTCTAACAAATTTTGACCTTGAAAAAATGGTTCTTACTTCAGATGAGTGGATAACTGAAAGAACGGGAATAAAAGAGCGTAGGATAGCGTCTTCAGATCAAGCAACAAGTGATCTTGCCTATGAAGCTTCTATAAAAGCCTTGAAAAATGCCGATTTAAAGATAAAAGACATTGATTTGATAGTGGTAGCAACTGTTACTCCTGACATGCTTGTTCCTTCTGCAGCCTGTCTTCTTCAGATGAAACTTGGTGCGACTAATGCAGTAGCCTTTGATATAAATGGCGCATGCACAGGTTTTATATATGCTCTTTCTGTGGCAGAAAAATTTATAAAAACCGGTGCATCAAAAAGAGCGCTTGTTGTAGGTGCTGAAACTTTATCAAGATTTACAGATTGGACAGACAGAAGCATATGTGTATTACTTGCTGATGGAGCTGGAGCGGTTATTCTTGAAGGAACAAAGAAAAATGAAGGTATACAGGTAATTGATATTTTTTCTGATGGAACTATGTGGGACTTTATTCACATGCCAGCTGGTGGTTCAAAATTACCCGTTGATGAAAAGGTATTGAAAGAGAGACTAAATTTTATAAAAATGAGAGGTAATGAGACTTTTAAAGTGGCGGTAAAAACACTTGAAGAAGTGGTTGATTCCACTTTAAAAAAAGCAGGCATAAAACCATCACAGTTAAGTCTTCTTGTGCCCCATCAGGCAAATATAAGAATTATTCAGGCAATGGCAAAGAGACTCGAGCTTCCTATGGAAAAAGTGATGGTTAATATTGACAAATATGGAAATACTTCAGCAGCTTCTATTCCTATTGCTTTGGATGAGGCTAATCAGATGGGTAAAATTAAAAAAGGTGACTATATTATGCTTGCTGCCTTTGGTGCCGGATTAACATGGGGTGCTGCATTGATTAAATGGTAAGTTATTTCTTGCGTTTTTTTCTTTCTTTCTTATATCTGTGAATATGCCATAGTCTAAACATTCTCTCTATTTTATCTTTGAACAACCATATTATTACCATTATTATTAAAGAGACCCCAGCAAGGCTAAAAAATTTTATATATTCATGCTGCCTAAGATAGCTACCACCAAGAGAAAGTAACATAGTTCCAAGAAGCCTACCTGTGCCAGCAATTATAGTAAACTCAAAAATAGAGAGTCTACTTAAACCAAGAAAATAGCTTAAATAGTCCTTGGGAAATCCAGGGATTAAAAATAAAAAGAAAACCAAAAAAGCACCTTTATGATGTAGAAGATAATCAAATTTACTTAAAATAACAGGATCAACAACTCTCTCTACAAATGGTTTTCCAAAAATTCTTCCCAACATAAAGGCTACTACTGAACCAAGAGTAAGTCCAATTGTTGAGAGAATCATTCCTCCCACTGTACCATATAAATATCCTCCGAGCAATCCTGTTACTTCTCCAGGAATAGGCGCAGCTACAACTTGAAATGCTTGAATTAGGATGAAACCAATAAAACCGAGAGGACCAAGAGAGTTAATGAAGTTTTTAAGTTTTTCCTCGCTAAGGAAAAATTCAATTATTCCAAACTCATAAGATAGAAAAACAATTAAAGCAATAAGCACTGCTAAGAGAGAAAACCTTAGCAGCGCTTTTAAAGTTATTTTATTTTTGGTCAACCTTTAATTTCTCCAGGAAAGGTGTTACTAAATCCATGGGCAAGGGGAATAGTATAGTTGAATTTTTTTCAGAGGCAATTTCTTTCAAGGTCTGTAAATATCTTAACTGCAATGCTGCTGGTTCCGATGCAATAATTCTTGCTGCTTCTGTAAGTTTTTCTGCTGCTTGAAGTTCTCCCTCTGCATGAATGATCTTTGCTCTACGTTCTCTTTCTGCCTCAGCCTGTCTTGCCATTGCTCTAAGCATTTCCTGTGGAAGATCAACATTTTTAACTTCCACTGCTGTAACTTTTATTCCCCAAGGCTCGGTTTGAGAGTCAATTACTTGCTGAAGCTCTGCATTTATCTGTTCACGATTAGTCAGAAGGTCTTGCAATTCACTTTGTCCAAGAATACTTCTAAGGGTAGTTTGAGCAATCTGGCTTGTGGCATAGTAAAAATCTTCCACTGCTGTCACGGCTTTAATCGGATCAATGGGTCTGAAATATACAACAGCATTAACTTTCACTGAGACATTATCTTTTGTAATTATATCTTGTGCTGGAACGTCCATTGTTACTATTCTAAGACTTACTTTAACCATTTTATCGATTACAGGCCAGATAAGAACAAGTCCGGGTCCTTTAACAGGAATAACTCTACCAAGCCTAAAAACAACTCCTCTCTCATACTCTTTAAGAATTTTAATTGCGCTACTTAAGATATAAATAGCTAAAAATACTATTACAATCAAGGTTAAAAGGGATGTTTCAAAAAACATATAAACCTCCTTCATAGCTTTTATTTTTAAATTTTAACATACTTCATATAAAGTTTTTTGTTTTATTGAATTTTATCGGCAAATCAATTTATTATTTTAAATAAATAGCAGTTGGAGGAAATTATGGAAATACCTTTAAATAAAGTTCCTGAAAGTCCAGAGGAAAGAAAGGCTTTGATTGGGGAGCTGATTAAACAACAGGAAGAATTTTTTACTCAGAGTATAGGATATATTCAGAGATTGGTTATTGAAAATCTTATTGACAAAGGATACCGTCTAAGTGAAATTGAAATTAATAAGAATTATGAGGTTATTGTTTCAGAAAAGGAAAAATTCGTTACCTCTGTTGATATTCTCGTAATTCTTGATGGCAAAACTGTTCTTGCAATTAAATGCACTCCTGCCTCAATTGA
>JAOAGB010000001.1 GCA_026415995.1 Thermodesulfovibrio sp.
GGGAATGGGTGAACCTTTGCTTAATTTTGATAACGTTATAGATGCTCTATGGAGATTGAAAAATTTAATGCAATTCTCTCCAAGAAGAATTACCATCTCAACTGTTGGAATAATTCCTGCACTCAAAGAGCTTCCACACAAAGCACCTCCTATAAAACTTGCCATTTCATTAAATGCAACAGATGACAAAACAAGAACCTATTTAATGCCTATAAATAAACAATATCCTCTAAGGGAACTCTTAAAGATACTTAAAGAATATCCTCTAAAGTATGGACAAAGAATAACCTTCGAATATGTAATGATTAAAAATATCAATACATCAGAACAAAATGCCCATAGACTTTCACAACTTTTAATGGGTATCCCCTCAAAAATAAATCTCATTCCCTTTAATCCATGGGAAGGATGTAATTTAGAAAGACCAAGTGAAGAAGAAGTGATTGAATTTCAGAACATATTAGTATCAAAGGGATTTTCTGTATTTATAAGAAAAAGCAAGGGCAGAGACATTCTTGCTGCCTGTGGACAGCTAAAAGCCCTTTACTCATATAAAGAAAAATGAAAAAGAAAATCATAATAAGCATTCTTTTAGTCTTTATTATTTTAATAATTGGTATTTTAGTTTTCTTTCCTTTTGATGCTGTTATTAAAGAAAAAATTGAAAAATCTCTCGGTTCCAATGTCTCTATTAAAAAACTGAAAATTAAATGGAATAACATATATGCCGAAGAAATACTCATAAAAAAAGATTCAGGTGAGGAATTTTTAACAGTAAAAGAACTGAAAATTAAATTATATTTTTTGGCATTATTAAAAAAACAATTTGAAATTAAAGAAATACAAATGGATTCTCCCTCGCTATTTTTAAACAGAAATAAAAAAGGTGAATGGCAAATCCCTATGATTAAAGAAGGAAGCAAAAAAGAGCCATTATATCTTGTCATAAAGGAATCTAAGTTAATTGATGGAACTGTAACGATACGAGATGAACTCAAAGGATTCTACATTAAATTAACGAATGTCTATATAACCATGAAAAGCAATATTTCTCTATTTAAATCTGGAAACACAGTAATCACAGCCTTTGCTAAATGCACTGAAGGAGGTGATATAATGTTAAAATCGGTGGGAAATTTTACTGATGAACAATTTAATGGAACCCTGTCTATAAAAGATTTAAATATTAGAGTTTTGGCACCTTATATTAAGGGAGATTTAACTGTTAAAAAGGGTTTTCTTAGCCTTGATTCAGAGTTTTCCATCAACAAAGGTTATGTAAAAGCACCTTCTATTTTAAAAGCAAAGGGAGTTGAAATAGAATCAAAAGGATTTTTAATGGGAATAAGTGCTCCTTTGTTAATAGAACTTTTGAAGAAAAAAGAAGAGATAGTTTTGCCTTTTAACATTTGGGGTAGATGGGACAATCTTCAGAATGACTTAGAAAATGTTATCAAAAAAAGAGTTTCTGAAGAAGTAGGCAAAACCGTTACTTCTCCTTTAAAAACTATAACTAAACCATTAACTGATATTTTCAAAAATTAATTTACTTATTTCTTAATTTCAGCGTTTCCTTTATCAGCAATAAAAATTTTACATAGTCAAAGGCAAAACTCATCAATTCAGTTTCATCTGTTTTAATTTTATTTAGCTTAGACTCAGGGACATCAAAAACTTCAAGAAATTTACTTTCAAACACAAAGCGCCTGAATGCATCAATATCATAGCATGCTGTATAGAAAGCTTTTTGTTTTCTATCATCGAGTTTTTCCATTTTAAGATTTTTGGTAAAGAAAAGCTCGCGCCATCCCTTGTTCATATCATCATAAAGATCAACTCCCTGATCTTTTCTCCATTCCTCCACAGTCCATTCCTTTTCTTCTTGAAAACCCTTGCAATGAGGCTCTTTTACAAAAAAGTAGTGCTCTTCTGCTATACCGTCAGTAAAGTCAAATTTTTTTAGAGATGCCTGTCCTAAGGGATAATATCTGCAGGTAGCAGGTCTATCTTCATATACAGAACAGCCAGACTCAACGAGAAAAGGACAAGTTTTCTCTTCATCGTTATTCTTATTAAGAAACACAAAGGGATAGCCGCTTTTTGGTTCAACAAAGACATAGGTATATTTCATAAGAAATTCACCTGAAGAAATACCAAATCTATTTTTAAGTCTCATTATGTCAAATGGCGTAAGCATTATGTCTATGTTTTTACAACAGCTTTTGTAACAAGATATACCTGGATAGCAGCGAAAATTAAATTTTGAATCAAGTGTTAGCTCATGCGGAGCAATTGAATTAATGTTTAACATTATTCCTCCTCTTTAATTATTTTCATATAAACTTTTCTTGTTCTTGGACCGTCAAATTCGCAGAAAAAGATACTCTGCCATTGACCTAATATAAGTCTGCCACCTTCTATAAAAATATTAACTGAAGAACCTACAATGGTTGCCTTAATGTGACTGTCAGCATTTCCTTCTACATGGGAATATCCTGCACCATAGGGCGCTATTTTCTTCAGAGCATCAATAATATCTTTTTTTACTGAAGGGTCTGCACCCTCGTTTATAGTTATACCTGCTGTTGTATGAGGAACATAGAGATAGCAAACTCCATTTTTAATACCCCAATCTCTTATAGCCTTTTCCACTTCCATTCTTATATCGACAAATTCTTCCCTTGATGAAGTTTTCACTGTAAGGGTTTTTATCATAGGCTAAGCCTCCCTATTCTATCCACTGCTTCTTTAATTCTTTCCTTTGACTGAGTTAGAGCAAATCTTATATATCCCTCACCATACTCTCCAAATCCAACCCCTGGAGTGCATAAAATCTCTGTTTCCTTAAGTAATTTTGCAACAAAATCTATGGAACTTGTTCCACGTGGAACTTTCACCCATAGATAAAAAGTGGCAAAAGGTTTTTTTACTTCAAAACCCTTTGCCCTTAGTCCTTCATATAAAATGTCTCTTCTTTGCTTATAAATATCCCTTATTTCTTTGAGAATGCTATCATCGGTATCAAGAGCCACAATACTTGCCTCCTGAATTGCTTGGAAAACACCAGAGTCAAGATTTGTCTTTACCTTACCAAGCCCTGCAAGAATTTCTCTATTCCCTACAGCATATCCAATTCTCCATCCTGTCATATTATAAGTTTTTGAAAGAGAATGAAATTCTATTCCTACATCCTTAGCTCCCTCAATTTCCATAAAACTTAAGGGTCTTTCTTCATAATAAACCTCTGAGTAGGCAGCATCATGACAAACAATGATATTGTATTTTTTTGCAAAAGCTATGACTTCCCTATAAAAATCTGAAGTAGCTACAGCTGAGGTTGGATTGTTTGGATAGTTAATAAACATTAACTTTGCCTTCTTACGTACATCTTCAGGAATTGCATTAAGGTCAGGCAGAAAATCATTTCCCTCCTTAAGAGGCATAAAATAAGAAATACCACCTGCAAACTTTGTTCCCACAGGATAAACAGGATATCCCGGCGAAGGCACTAAAACAATATCATCGGGGTCTATAAAGGCTAAAGGAATATGTCCTATTCCTTCCTTTGAACCTATCAAAGATAAAATCTCCTTTTCAGGATCAAGCTCCACATTAAATCTTCTCTTATACCACCTTGCCACTGCCTGCCTGTATGAAAGCATTCCTTCATAGCTTGGATATCTATGATGCTCTGGATTTTCCACTGCTTTTTTCATAGCATCTACTATGTGCTTAGGCGTTGGAATGTCAGGGTCTCCAATGCTTAAATCAATCAAATCAGCACCCTTTGAGAGAGCCTCTCTTTTCATCTGGTCAATTGCTGCAAAAAGATAGGGTGGAAGAGTTCTGATTCTTTCGGCATATTGAATCTGCATGCACAACCTCCTTAGAAAAGTTTATTTATTCAGTTTACAAAATACAAATAAATAATTCAAAAA
>JAOAGB010000030.1 GCA_026415995.1 Thermodesulfovibrio sp.
TTTTGATTTTAATATACCTGGTCTTTCAAGAGAAGTTATTCAGAAACTCACTGAAGTCTCTCCAAGAACAATAGGACAGGCAATGCGAATTCCTGGAGTCACACCAGCAGCCATATCAATTCTTATGGTAGCTATACAGAAGGGTGTGGGGAGCAGAAAATAGAGTTGCTTAATATAGAAGATTTTTTTAAACAATTAATAGAGAGTGAAACGACTGAAAAGTTAAAATTACCTAAAGATGAAAATGTAGTAAAACAATTAATAGCTAAATTTCTCCTTTATCTAAGGGAAATACAGAAATGGAATAAAGCCTATAATCTTACCTCCATTGAAGATGAAAGAGAAATAGTGGTTAAACATTTTATTGACTCTCTTTTGTATCTCTATTATATTCCTGAAAAACCTTTAAAAATAGCAGACGTTGGCTCTGGTGCAGGATTCCCCGGAGTGCCAATTGCTCTTGTTAGACCCAGCCTTAAAGTTTTTCTAATTGAGCCTTCATGGAAAAAATGTGCTTTTTTAAAAAATATTAAAAGAAAGCTTCAGCTTAACAATGTGGAGATAATTCAATCAAAGGTTGAAGATATTAGTGAAAAATTTGATATTATCCTAAGCAGGGCTTTGTGGAGTATAAAAGATTTTATTAAAAACTGTCTTCACCTGTTAAAGGAAGATGGATATTTTTTAGTTAGTAAATCCATGAAACTCGAAGAAGAAATTAAAGGATTACCTTCCCAATTCAAAATAGAATTAGAGGAGTTCACAATTCCATATGGGGCTTTTTCCAATGTACTAAAAAGGTATATAATCAAAGTTAAATATGATAGTATTAGGGATTGATACATCAACAAAATATGCTGGCGTTGCAGTGATTGAGGATGGGATAATTTTAGCACAATCCACTCTGCAATTTATGGCATCTCACTCTGAAAAGCTTCTTCCAGAGATTGCTCATATTCTTGAAATTATGAAAATTCCTATTGAAACTATTGATTATTATGCAGTTACTGTGGGACCAGGTTCATTTACAGGCTTAAGAGTAGGGGTAAGCACAGTAAAAGGACTTGCCTTTGTTACAGGTAAAAGTGTTATACCCGTATCAACTCTTGAGGTTATTGCAAGAGGTTTTCCCCATGTGCCATATCCAATCTGTCCAATTCTTGATGCAAGAAAAAAAGAGGTTTATTCTGCACTCTTTAAATGGCATGATAAAAAATTAATAAGAATTAAGCAAGATTCTGTATTGAAAGCTGAAGCCCTTACAGAGTGGATTCAGGAGAAAACCATTTTTACAGGTAATGGACTCAGTATTTATAAAGAACAATTAGCTCAATTATTTGGAGATAAAGCTATATTTGCTGAATCTTTATATAGTATTCCTTCTGCTGCCATAGTTGCTTTAATAGGTGAGGAAAAAGCTAAAGAAGGTTTGTTTATTTCAGCAAAAGAACTAAAACCACTCTATTTAAGAAAATCAGAGGCTGAAATAAAGTTTGGATGAATTTGAAAATAAGAGCTTTTAAAGAATCTGATATTGCATCAGTATTATTTATTGCTAATGAAAGTTTTCCTTTACCATGGTCAATAAAATCATTTCTGGACGAATTGAAAAATCCCCAATCAATTTTTAAAGTGGCAGAGATTGATGAAGAAATAATAGGCTATGTAATCTTTAGAATAGTTTTAGATGAAGCAGAACTTTTATCAATAGCTGTAAAGCAAAAATTCAGAAATATAGGAATTGCTACTGCTCTTTTGTCAGATACAATAGAGGAACTTAAAGACAAAGTAAAAACGTGCTATTTGGAGGTAAGAGTATCAAATCAGCCCGCTATCAGCCTCTATAAAAAATTTGGATTCAGAGTCTACGGAGTTAGAAAAAATTACTACCTAATTCCCGAGGAAGATGCTTTGCTGATGAGGTTGGATTTATGAATTTCCTCTATGTGACTAAGAAGTCCATGAAGCATTTTTAGTTCCCAAAATGTAAGACCGGTTCTTCCAAAAAGATGTTTGAAGTTATTTAGTATGCTTTTTTCTATATCCTCATTTTCTGGTATATACCCTGTTTTTTTAAGAATTACGAGCAGCCTGTCATATAATTTATCTAATTCTTCTTTGTTAACATAGAACTGCCTTTCCATATGAAAATCCCTTTTTTCCTCAACTCTCATTAGCTCATAGGCTATTATCAAAACAGCTTGACTTAAATTTAAAGAAGGTTGTAACTCTGATGTGGGAATTGTAATTAGAAATCCACATTGTTCAATTTCTTCATTAAATAAGCCTTTGTCTTCTCTACCAAAAAGAATCGCTACTTTATTTGCTTGAGCTACTTCATATATTCTTTTTACACCCTCTTTAACATCTACTATAGCTCCTCTTTTAGAACCTCTTCTACGAGTTGTACCAACTATAAGTGATTTATCCTTCAATGCCTCGTCTAATCTATAAAATTTCTCTGCTTTATCTAAAATATCTTCACTTCTCCAAGCCATCCATCTTGCTTCATCTTTTAATATGGGAGGATTGATTAGCGCGAGATTTGTAAAACCCATATTTTTCATTGCCCTTGCTGATGACCCTATATTACCACTTTCCTTTGGCTCAACAAGAGTAAAAAATACATTTTCTTTCCAATTCATTTTTAAAATGGTTCCTCTCCTTCAGGTGATGGTAAATCTTCAAGTTCATGCAGGGTTTTATGAAGTTCCTCTTCAGCACCTCTCAGTTTACTTTTACAAAATCTTATAAGTTCTGTTGCTCTTTTAACTTTCTCTACCAAGATATCTACATCCACTTCTTGAGACTCTATGTATTTTAATATTTCTTCTATTTCTTTTATTGCACTAGAATAGCTTAGGTTCTCCATTTAACTCCTCCTTTTTTTGAACTTTACTTATTAATTTGCCTTTATAAAGCTGAATTTCCAATTTAGAACCTACTGTTACCTCCTTTGCATCCTTTAGTATTTTACCGTCCATATATGTTATACTATACCCTCTTTTTAGAATATTTTCAGGACTTAAAAGATGTAATTTTTCCTGAATTCTTTGCAAATTAAAATTTTTTATTGCTAAACTATTTTTTACTCTATCTTTTATAGAATTTGAGATTGTTTTCAGCAAGAAATTGAATTTAGTTAAAAGTTGAGATGATTTTATGTTTATTTTATTGGCAGAGTTATTAATCTTTGTCATTTCATTTTTTATTTTTAAATTAGTCTTTAAGTGAAATTGATTTTTTAATCTGAAAGTTCTTTCCTTTTCAATATTTAACTTTTTAAAAACTAATTTACTCGTATCACTTAGCATAAGATTTATTTTAGAATTAGAACTCTGCAAAAAGTTGTGCACAGATAGAGGCAATCTTTTTTGAAAATTTTCAGTTTTTGTAAATTCCATATTAAGTAAAAACTTAGTTTTCTGAAATATTGATTTTTTTAATTCCTCTATCAAAGAATCAAAATGTAAAGTTTGTTCAAGAATAAACTTAGCAACTTCAGAAGGTGTTTTAAAGCTACTGTGGGCAACCTCATCGGCTACGGTTTTATCCCTTGTATGTCCTATCCCTGTTAAAACAGGCAGAGGCATCAAAGCAATAGCTTTAGCCAGTTCATATTCATCAAAACATTGTAAATCAACTGCGGAACCACCACCTCTTATTATCACAACTGTATCAAAGTTTTTGTGCTCTAAGTAACATTTTTTTAATGCAGTTATAATAGAAAAAACTGCTTCTTGACCCTGAACAAAGGCATCATAAAGTTTTATTGAAAAACTAAAACCGTATTTATTTTCTCTTAATATTTTAATGAAATCTTCATATCCTGCTGCTGATTCACTTGAAATTACAGCTATTTTTTGAATTACTAAGGGTAAAGGGAAAGCTTTATTTTTATCAATGAGCCCTTCTTTTGTAAGGCGTTCTAAAACCTCTTTTTTCTTCAAAGCCATTTCGCCAAGAGTATAGGACGGATCAATTTGGAATATGCTTATTTTGAATCCGTATCTTTCATGAAAAGTTGCTTTTCCTAAAAACAGTATTTTCATTCCCTTTTGAACGGACATGCCTGTTTTAAGAAAAAAATTTTGAACTGTCTCTATACTGCTTTTCCATAGTACTGCTCCACATTGTGCAATGACTTCCTCATCTCTTTTTTCAACAAGCTCAAACCAATAATTACCGTTTTTATCAGTATCTACTCTTGCAATTTCTCCAACAATCCATCTGTAGTCAGCCCATTCCTGAAAGATATCTCTAACTTCTGATAAATATTGTGAC
>JAOAGB010000070.1 GCA_026415995.1 Thermodesulfovibrio sp.
ACAAAGTGGCATAGAGACTCTTATGCTGTTGGTGCTTTAGCAAGATTTAACCTTAATTATGAAAAACTTGTTCCAAAGGCAAAGCAAGCAGCCCTAACACTAAATTTAAAACCAAAATGTATAAATCCCTATTTAAACACAGTTGCTCAAATTGTAGAGTCTGTCCACTGCGTTGAAGATGCCATAAGAATTATTGAACTTCTCTGGCAGAAAGGTATTAATTACGATGAAGTGGTAATTCCAGACATAAATGAAAGAGGAATCCTACCTCAAAGGGCTGGAGAAGGAGTTGGTGCAGTGGAAGTCCCAAGAGGTTTGTTAATTCATCATTATGAATGCGATGAAAAGGGAATCTTTAGAAATGCAAACTGTGTTATTCCCACAAACCAAAATACACACAATATAGAGCTTGATATGATCAAGCTTGTCCCTGAAATAATTAATCAGTCCACTGAAGAAATAAGGCTTGCCCTTGAGATGCTTGTAAGAGCCTATGACCCCTGTATTTCCTGCTCAGTTCATATGGTAGAACTTAGACTATAGTTTTTATATTATTACCAAGAACCACCTCCGCCACCGCCTCCACCTCCACCAGAAAATCCTCCACCACCACTACCACTACCTGAGGAACGGGGCTGAGAAGAAAGTATTTGAGAAGCTTCTGTAGTAAAACTATTAATAGAATAGGCAAAAGTGATAGGAGAAAAGCTTCCTCTACCATGATACCAATTTGGTGGTTCTATAAATAGTCCCTCAAAGGCAGTTGCCCATTTTTCAGCCTCACCAAAGGCAATTGCATAAGGTAAAGTTTTCTCGAAAACTTCTGGAATTTTGTCTGGTGGAAATAGCTTTTCTATCACATTTTTTTCAACTCTACTTATGAACTCTTCATATCCCTTTAAGTACTCCTTCATATAAGAACCTCTAAGTGTTTTTCTTGGCATAAACTGTCCAAAAATAAACAGAGATATGGCTGTTACTATTCCTGAAACTAAAATGGGAAATGGATTTATTAGAGATATTCCTAAAACAATACTGCTGAAAATGGTACCAATTAATATTATTAAACCAAATATTACATATTTACTTTTTACGCTTATTGGATTTTCTGTGAAAAAACCCTTTTTGGTTAAATTAGAAAATACTGATTTTGTAATGCCAGGGATGGAGCTATAAAATTTTTTTCTAAGATCTGAGAGTTTACGCCTTTTACTTCCTTCAAAAATAGCATTTAAAAGCTTTGTATCAAAATCATTATATTGAAGACTACTATCGTAATCTTTAACTCTTTCAAAAATGTAATCCCTTTTTTTTCCAAATAGAAATCCCTCTTCCTCCGTTTCTATGATTTTAATATATCCCCTTCTTGCTAAATCTATTATTTCAGCTACAATATCTCTTGTATCAACTCTTTCATCAATTAAAGTGCCTGCTTCAAGCGGTGTCATATCTTGAGGCGGCTCATATTGGACTTGTATTACACCTCTTTCACCTATATCTCTACCTTTGTTCCGCCACAACCAATATAAAAAGGCAAATAAAGAGGGAATATAAATTGCCACATAAATCCATGGATTTTTCCACCAAGGTGGTCCTGTCTGTAGATTGATTAATCCAGTAGTCCAACCAACAGCTATGGTCATTCCTTCATGAGGTGCAAGTTGTCTTGTAAGAGTGAAAGTTATTTCTCTTGCCTGTCTATTAATCTTACAGTCTTTACCTATGCTTCCGAAAGCGCCTGTATAACAGGCATACTGAATAGATGGATTATCAAAAGGAAGTAAAACCTTCGCTGCTCCCTTTTTAATAGGAACAGCCCATCCCGTTCCTATAGCATTCCAGTATAGTTCATCTATATTACCCAGATTGTAAAGAGCATATTTCACTCTATATCGAATTATATAATTTTGAATTCCGCTTATGAATTTATTCGGATCACCTATCCGAATTCTCAAGTTATTTCCCCATTTTGATAATTTTGTCTGAAGAGGCATAACTTTTTCATCTGTTACAAAAATTTCCCCAATATCAAGCTTATGTTTTTTACCAGTGGGAGCGTTAAACTCTAATGGTATGTCGCGATATATTCCGTGTTTATTCTCTATCCCAAAATCAACTACTAATCTCTCTGTAATTTTAAGTTCACCATTTGCCTCTATAACAATCTCCACATCGTAACTGTCAATAAACCAGCAATAAGCATTAGAAATAAAAATAAGCCAAAAGGCAATAGAAAGAAGAATTTTCTGTAGCAAAGTAACCTCCTAAAATTTCACATGAGGAACAGCTCTTTGTTCTTCTTCAGTTTCAAAGAATACCTTACTTGAAAAACCTAATGGACTTGCTATTAAGTTGTTTGGAAATATAGAAATTGCTGTATTATAATCTCTCACTACAGCATTAAAATATCTTCTTGCCTGACTTATGGATTCTTCAATCCTTGATAGTTCTTGCTGAAGACTTTGAAAATTTACACTTGCTTTAAGGTCTGGATAGTTTTCTGCCAAAGCAAAAAGTTGTCTTAGTGCTTGGGTAAGCATGTTTTCTGTCTTGATTTTTTCTTCTGGTGATATTGCACCAATTGCAATATTCCTAAGTTTGACTACTTCCTCTAAGGTTTTTCTCTCATGGGAGGCGTAACCTTTTACCGTCTCCACAAGATTCGGAATAAGGTCATGTCTTCTCTTTAACTGCACATCCACATCAGACCATGCCTGTTCTGTCATGATTCTTAACTTAATCAGTCGATTATAAATTAGGATTAACCATAAAATTATTAATATGAGAACTGCTGAAATAATATATACCATTTTCCCCCTCCTGTTTTTATCCAATTCTATCATTTAACATATCCCTTGTCAATTAATTGTTGAACAACTTATAAAAACTTTATTAAAATTTATTTGAATGAAATTTAAAAACCTTTCTCTAAATACTAAATTCACTATTTCCATAATTCTGATAATCTTAGTTTTTTGCATTACTTTTTCCATGTTGATCTATTATCATTTAAAACAAAAAGTAATAGAGGATGCCAATGAAAAAACAAGAATAATTCTTACCCAAATAGATGCCTTAGGTAATTATGTTAAAGAGGAACTACGACCAGCTATTTTTAGACTCTTAGAAGAAACAGGGAAAAAAGACGAATTCATCGTTGAGGGAATGTCCACAACTCATGTAAGGTTGAGTGTTATGAAAAGATTTAATAATAAAATTGGTTCTTATACATATAAAAGAGTTTCAACAGAACCAATAAACCCTGAACGGAAAGCAGAAGAAATTCATATAAAATTAATCAATTATTTCTATGAGAATAGAGAGAAGGAATTCTGGAGCGGAATCGAAAAAATAGGAGACCAAGATATTTTAATAATGGCTAAACCTGTCATTACAGAGAAAAGTTGTCTAATTTGTCATGGAAAAATAAATGACGCACCAAAAGCTTTACTAAAAAAATATCCTCGGAACAAGGACTTTAGTTGGAAGGAAGGCGATATAATGGGAATTGAAGCCGTTTATTTGCCGATAGCAACCACTCTTGTCGAAATAAAAGGAATTGCTATTTCTACATTTATGTTTGGATTGATATCTCTTCTGTTTTTATTTTTTGCTTTACAAGGTTCTTTTTGGAACTTTGTAATCAAACCTTTAAAAAATTTAAGCACACTCTTCAAAGGAATTGTTAATGGGACTGAACCTTTAAACCAGAAAATAGAGGTAAAAACTAAAGATGAAATAGGAGAACTCATATTTTCCTTTAATCAGATGGCTAAATTTTTATCTGAAGCACAGGAGGCTACAAAAAAATATGCTGAAACCCTTCAGACAATTTTTGAAGGCATTACAGACCCACTTGCCCTTGTTAATCCTGACTGTACAGTGGAAATGACTAATCAGGCATATAGGTTATGGATGATAGAACAAAAAGCAGCTGTATTTAATTCACCCTGCGATTTAGAAAAGATTAATGCAGATACTTTCTGTCCAGTTTATTTCTTAAAAAAGGTTATTGAGAACAAAAAACCCATTTCAGAGTACTGGGAAGGTGAAGATGGAAATCACTATTTTATGCATATCTATCCTATTTTCAATGATAAAAACGAGGTAATCAAGGTAGTACATTATGTAAAAGATGTGACAGAAAAGAGAAAAATAGAGGAACAAATGCGAATTACTGAGAAACTTGCTGCTATTGGACAGCTTTCAGCTGGATTAGCCCATGAAATCAACAATCCTTTAGGTGGAATAAGACTTTGTTTTAATAATTTAATCTCAACTGATATGGATGAAGAAACTAAAAAGGAACACATTAAAGTTATCAATCAAGGATTAACAAAAATTAGAGAAATTATAAGACAATTGCTTGATTTTTCTAAACAAACAGAACTGGTTATCACACCTGTAAATATACACGATTTAATTGAAAACGTTTTAAAATTGACTGAATACCTAATATCAAGAAAGGGTATAAACGTAATAAAAAAATTTAGGACTATTCCCAACCTATTAATTGACCAAAACAAAATAGAACAGGTATTCTTAAACATAGTGCTTAACGCCATTCAGGCAATGGAAGGAAGGGAACGAATTCTTACTATAGAAACATCTATAAACCAAGATAAATGCCATATATCCTTCAGTGATACTGGGCCAGGAATTCCTGAAGATATAATTACAAAAATTTTTGATCCTTTCTTCACAACTAAACCAGTTGGAGAAGGTACAGGGCTTGGTTTATCCGTCAGTAAAGCTATTGTAGAACAGCATAATGGTAAAATACATGTGAAATCCTCAAACAAAGGGACAACTTTTATTGTGGAACTACCGGTAAAATCATGAAAGAGAAAATTTTTATAGTTGAAGATGATCCTGCTATGAGATTGGGGATGACTCATTTTTTAAAAAGTCACGGATATGATATAACAGCATGTGAAAATGGTATAGAAGCTTTGAATATTATAGAGAGTGAAACATTTGATATCGCCATATTTGATTTGAAACTTCCAGGAGTTGACGGATTAAAATTACTTCAAGCAATGAAGAAGAAAGCACCAAACACAGCTGTAATAATTATTACTGCCTTTGCTGAGATAAAAACAGCTGTTCAAGCTATCAAAGAAGGCGCTTTTGACTATATCGCTAAACCTTTTTCAAATGAAGAATTACTGTTGATCATTGAAAGATGTTCAAAATTTAGAAGATTAGAATTAGAGGTTGAATATTTAAGAAAATCCGTTAAAGAAAAGGAAATTTTTGAAGGCTTAATTGGTATAAGTAATGCGATGAGAGAAATTTTTGATAAAATCAGAGTTATTGCAAAAACTGATGTTCCTGTCCTGATTCAAGGTGATAGTGGTACAGGCAAGGAATTGATTGCCGATGCCATACAAAGACTGAGTACTCGTAAAGATTCCCCCTATATAAAAATAAATTGTGTAGCCATTCCAGAAACCCTCTTTGAATCAGAACTTTTTGGTTATGAAAAAGGAGCTTTCACTGGTGCAACAGAGACAAAAAAGGGTAAACTTGAAATAGCTAATGGTGGCACAATATTCTTTGATGAAATAGGTGATATGCCTTTATCTCTTCAAGCTAAACTCTTAAGAGTAATAGAAGACGGGATTGTCTATCGGCTTGGAGGAAAAGAGCCTATAGTTGTAAATTTAAGATTTATTTATGCTTCCTGTAAAAATATTAAAGAACTCATAAAAGCAGAAAAATTTAGAGAAGACCTATTTTATAGAATCAATGTGGTACCAATTACAATTCCTCCACTAAAAGAAAGGAGAGAAGATATTCCAGTTTTAATAGAACATTTCTTAGAATATTTTGCCCAAAAATATAATAAATCTAAAATTCAGATTTCTCCTTCAGCCTATGAAGCCCTTTTATCCTATGACTATCCAGGTAACGTGAGAGAATTAAAACATGCCATAGAAAGAGGAGTAATTCTATCTAAGGAGGGGATTTTAGATTTAAAACACCTTCCTGAAGAAATTTCAGCCCTTTCCACTATAGAGTTAAATTGTATTAACAACAATATTTCTCTAAAAGAATGCTTAGAAAATTTTGAAAAAAACATTATTATTAGAACATTAAAAGAATGCGATGGCAAAAAAATAGAAGCTGCTAAAAAACTTGGAATTAGCCGTAAGGCTCTTTGGGAAAAAATAAAGGCATATAAAATTGAGGAATAAACGGAGGGGGAGGGATTTGAACCCCCGGTAGGTGTAACCCTACAGCGGTTTTCAAGACCGCCGCCTTAAGCCACTCGGCCACCCCTCCAAATTTTAATATTATATCAAATACAGAAGACTTTATTCATCTAAATTCCATATATGCCAATTATTTATATGCTTATATACACCTTATTTTATTAAAAATGATATCATATCTTTAAAAATTTTAGAGGAGAACATGATGAAAGCATCTTTGTTTTGGCAGAAGATAATTAAAGAACACAAAAAAGAACTATTAAAAGAAATTGAAAAACTTGCGAGGGAAAATAAAGATCTGACTACTATTCATTTTGGAACTTCTGGCTGGCGTGGAGAAATCGGGTCTGATTTTACAATGCAAAATGTAAGGGTCCTTACAAAAGCAATAATTGAAACTGTTAAAAGTGAAGACAGACAAGTTCTCGATTCCTTTGGTGTAAAATCCTTTAAAGAATTTGCTGAAAGAGGAGTAATTGTTGGACATGACAATAGAATTCTTGGCCAAGATTTTGCCTATGAAGTGATAGGAATACTCCAATCGGAAGGGATAAAATGTTTCTATGCTGGTGAGGCTGCCACACCAGAATTTTCCGCAGGTATTGTTGAACTTCAAGCAGCTGCTTCAATAAATCTAACCCCGAGTCATAATCCTCCAAATTATGGTGGGTTCAAGCTTAATCCCTCTGACGGAGGACCTGCTCCGGAAGAGTTAACAAAGCCCATTGAGAATATGGCAAATGAATTAATGAAAAAAGCCAGCCATATCAAATCAATCAAACCATTATCAATAAATAAAATAGATATAACCGAGCTCTATATTAATTTCATAAAAAAACGTAATGTTGTAGATTTACATAAAATCAAAAATTTTCTGACAAATAATCCTACAGCAATTGCTATTGATCACATGCACGGTTCTACAAGAGGTAAATTAGCAAGAATATTATCTCTTAAGCCCGGTACTTTTATATGTTTAAGACGAGAGGATGATCCACTTTTTGAAGGACGCTCCCCTGAGCCAAGCGAGGAAAATCTTAAACTCGCCCTCTCTCTCCTTAAAAAAGATTCCTTGGGTTTCTCGGCAATTATAGATCCTGATGGAGATAGAGTGAGGTTTGCAGATTTAAAAAGACAAATACCTATGAATTATTTTGGAGCAATGGCATTCCACTATCTCTATAATTATAAAGGGTTAAGAGGAGTTGTAGTAAAAAGTGTAGGAACAAGTAACTTTGTCAATGCGGTAGCACAGGCATTGGAAGTCGAGGTTATTGAAACAAAGGTGGGATTTAAAAATTTTAGACCCTATCTTTTATCAGACGCATCTAAAAAAGCCATTGTTGCCTTTGAAGAATCAGATGGAATAACAGTTCAAAATCATACACTTGAAAAGGACGCTATCTTAGGAGTTTTGCTTGCTTTAGAAATAATGGCACATTTTAGAAAAAATCTTAGTGATTATCTTGAAGAAATAGAAGCACTTTATGGTAAATATTATCCTGATAGGACAGGAATAGAAATTCCAAGAGATAACTTCGGACCCCATATTAAAGAAAATGTGATGGAATTAAAAAAATATTTTAAAGCCGGGGATTCTTTCAAAATAGGTAGTATTGAGAAAAAAATAGCCTCAATTATTGATATTGACGGAATAAAAATTATATTTGAAGATCTCTCATGGATTATGATAAGACCTTCAGGCACAGAACCTAAAATTCGTATATACATAGAAACGAAAGATGAAAGAGAAATAGAATCGCTAATTGTAGGAGCAAAAGATTTAACAAAAAGAATATGCCTTGAAGGTATAGGATGTTTGATTTAGTGTTATAACATTTCTTTTAAATATCTATCAAATAAATAGAGACTTTTCTTATGTCTCTCTGTAAATTCGTAATCCATGTTTTGTATCCAGTAATTTAAAATTTCCCCTTCAGTCATGAAATCCTTTAAATAGTACTCCTTTATCATTTCCTCAAAATAATTACTACACTTTTTTCTCGCGTAAAGAAGATTTTCTTTAAATCTAAGATAGTTATTGTAAAGCTCACAATCAGGAATTGTTATTTCTTTTCTTACAATCCACAGAGCAAAAACAAATGGTAACCCTGTATTTTGATACCATAAGTTTGCAAGATCATATACTTTTTTCCCATTATTAAATTTTCTATATCTTAATGCATCATCTCCTATAAGGAGAAAAGACTCTCCTGTATATGGTGCAGAGGAAATATCATAAACTGGCTTTAAACCCATAAATTTCTCAAGAATAACCCTCAAAAGAAGATGAGAAGTGGCTGACTGATCCGTAAGAAGAATTTTCCCTCCATCAAGCCTTTCCAAATCATGGTCACTAAAAAAAAGCACACTACCTACATATTCTTTTGAACTTATACAGATTCCGTCAATATAATTATAAAGTTCTTTATTTAACAAATATTCCACAGAGGATGATGGACTTACATCTATTAAATTATTTCTCAAAGCCCAATTAAGCTGAGAAGGAACACCCTTTACAAGGTGAATATCCTCTGTAAGTAAATCCTCTTTCTGAAAAACATAGAATATAGGATAAACGTTGGCATATTGAATCCAGCCTACTTTTAACCTCATCCCTTTATCACTCCCATTGGTTTTAGTTTCACAACCTTCCGAGCAATACCTGCATTATGAACAACATCAACAACATTAGACACATCTTTATAAGCATCGGGCATTTCCTCTGCCAAGGTTTCTTTACCAGCGCTCCTTACTATTATTCCCCTTTCAGCTAACTCTTGCTTAATTGACCTTCCTTTTGCCTGTTTTATTGCCTGATTACGGCTTAAAAGTCTTCCTGCACCATGACAGGTAGAGCCAAAAGTCTCTTCCATTGCCTTGGGAAGTCCTACAAGGACAAAGGAAACCCTTCCCATATCACCTGGAATCAAAACTGGCTGTCCGATCTCCTTATAGCAGTCTGGCAGTTCTGGATGACCCTTCGGAAAGGCACGGGTTGCACCTTTTCTATGGACAACTAATCTAACTTTTTTGCCATTTACCTCGTGAAATTCTTCTTTTGCAATATTATGGGCAACATCAAAGACAACACTCATGCCTAAATCTCTTGGTGACAGTTTAAATAATTTCAAAAATACTTCTCTTGTCCAGTGCATAAGACACTGTCTATTAGCCCATGCATAGTTTGCAGCACCTTTCATTGCTGAAAAATATTGCTGTCCCTCTTTGCTACGGAAAGGCACACAGGCAAGTTCTTTATCCAAAAGCTCTATACCATATTTTTTTGCTGCCTGTAGCATCACCCTTACATAATCATCACATATCTGATGCCCGAATCCTCGTGAACCAGTATGAATCATAACAGTAACTTGTCCCTTTCTCAATCCCATTGCTGTAGCTATATCTGGTTCATAAACTTCCGCAACATACTGAACTTCTAAGAAATGATTTCCTGAACCAAGCGTTCCCTGTTGAGCTCTTCCTCTCTCATAGGCTTTCTGACTTATTGCATCTGGATCGGCACCTTCAAGACATCCGTGAGATTCAATTCTTTGAAGATCATCTGCCTCTCCAAAGCCCTGCTCTACTGCCCATATGGCACCTTTTTTTACAACCTCTTTTTCGTCCTTAGCTGAAAGCTTTATCTTCCCAGTAGAACCCACTCCTGAGGGAATATGAGTGTAAAGAAGATCAACAAGCTCCCTAATCTTTGGCTCTACTTCCTCTCTTGTAAGATTGCTCTTTAGAAGTCTTACCCCACAATTATGAACAACAACTCCATTGGCAATAAAATTATGTGCCATATGTTTAACGCCAATGTCATAAAAATGGTTATAATCTGGCTTTATTTTCTCAATTTTAATAATCTTTTCCTTTACAAATCCTCCCACAACTCCAAATTTTTCTTTAAATTCTTTGAATTTCATAAATTTCTCAGGTAGTCTAACCTCCTTAGCAATACCATACAAATGCCTTTCAACAAACCTCTTGTTTACATGTTCTTTTACAACTTCATAAGCCTTTCTAATACTGCCTGTATTTTCATAAACTCTTAAAGCTTTTATGTAAGCCTGATTTCTAAGCTCTTTAATTAATCTTTTTCTTTCAAGATAGGCAAGTCCTAAAAGCCCTCTTTCTTTTTTGTCTAAGTCATATTCATAATTGATTTTGTCTAAGAAATTTCTCAAGTTTTGTTCTCCAATGATTGAGAGTCTGTAGGTTTTGTTTTTCATTGATTTAATCTCATAAACCATTGAATATATTCCAAAATCTTCAAGAAGTTTTTTTATGTCATCTAAGAACTCTAAGAGATTATGCTCATACTCTCTTTTTTTTGCCTGAGTCAAATTAATTGGAATAGGAGTACATCCCTTAAAGGTTATAATGCTTCCGTCAGCACCAAAAAGCCCTGCGAGGAAGTTTCTTTTAATCCATAAGGAAGCATTCATAATCCATTCAGGCACTCTGTAGATTGTCTCTGTTTTTTTTCCAACTGGTAATCCAAGTTTCATCAAAAGAGTAGCAAAAGCTCTTGATGAAACTCTCAATTCAGCAGTTAGAGAAGTTCCTTTATATGTTCCGCTAAGATTTTCAATATGATACCCTTTTTCTCTTAGATACAAAGAAGAGGATATACCGAGTTTTATCAAATCTTTTCTTATTTCTTGTAAGTTTTTTGCCTTTCCATAAAAACTAATCACTATTCTATCCATCATTTTACCAAGATGAGAATCTCCGAAGGCAAAGCCAAGAATTCTTGCTAAAATACCTATATTTGAGTCATTCCAGCGAATAGGCAAAAGTCCCTTTTTTATTAAGAATTTTATTAGCTGATAATCTTCACCTTTAAAATCATTAATATCTAAAATAGCTCCTTCTCTTCTTTCAAACTCTATGCCGTTGAAGGGATACACAATAATGTAATCACCTATCTTTAACTTTTCCATTTCAATATATCCATCTTGAGTAAGCACTGGATGCTCGATACTACCATCAATTTGTCTTCCTGTTTCAGTAGTAATTCTTAATGCCATCTCTCCAGCTTTTATCTTTTTTCTTCTCAAAAGTAAGATTTCTGAGTTATCATTATGACCTTCCTCAAAGTTAAATATTTTTAATCTTTCACCATTAAAATCCTCTTTAATTTTATCAATTTCTATCCAATATCCATGTTCAGTTAAGACTTTTGTATTAGGGCTAAGACAATTAATGTCGTAGCCAACACCTCCAGGAGATATGACTCCTTCCTCAGCATCAAAGGCAGCAACACCTCCGATTGGAAAACCATAACCAGTATGAATATCCGGCATGGCAAGAGATTTTCCCACTATTCCTGGAAGAGTAGCCACATTAGCAACTTGACGAACTGATTCCAATTCAAGTTCTTGCTCAAGTGTTTCATCTACAAATATTATTCCCTCTGTTTTCATCCCCTGAACAAATCCTTTTGGAACTCTTATTCTATATGGGTCTATTCTTTCTGTACCTTCAATCTTTGGCATGGGACACCTCCTTAGGAAAGGCTATGATTTTATTATAGCCTTAAATATCAAAAATTATCTCGGCTATCCATAAAGAGTTTTCTCTCTTTAAGGTCAATCCATGGTAGGTAGCTGCTTTTACAAGAAGTTTTTTTTCATGCTTTTCAGGATTAAAGTTCTCTCCCTTAATCTTTGCTAAAAGTTTGTTTTCTTTTATTGAGAGTGATATTTCCTTCCCAATAAATCCATAGGTATCAAAGTGAAATATAAGTTCATTGAGAAAGCTTATAAGAAGATTCTCAAGGCTTTCCTCAATTAACTCAATCTCCCTTTCCTCAATTGATTCAATGTTTTCTAAATCAGTTATGAGACTATAAAGTCCCATAGCAGCACTGATGAAGCACTCCTCAATAGTTTTACCCTCAGCTCTTATTCCTACATCACCTGGCACATCAATGACTCTATAGCTCATATGACTTTCCAATTTATTGTTTATTTAAACTTTTTAATGCATCCTCAATAAACTCTCTTATGTGAAGATCCTCTTCTAATGAAAGTGCATCAATTAGGGCAGATTTTGCCGAAGTATCACCAATTATCTCAAGTGCATAGACTACATCTCCACGAATTCTTTTATCTGGCGAACTAAGAAGTGCAATCAAAGAAGGAACAATCGCTTTTAAAGCTTCAGGATTTTTCTCCCTAAACTCCTCTATTATTGTAAAAGCACCTATTTTTAATCTCATTCTTTCATCAGCAAGCATCTTGGGAATTAAACTAAGTTGTTCAGGTTCGTGTTCAAAAAAAGTTATTATGTTTTCTAAATAGCCACTGTCAAGATACTCAAAGAGAATTTTCTCAAAATGCTCACCATCCCAATTACTAAAAATTTTTCCATTCTTACTCATACTTTCACCCATGCCAGTCGGATTTTACTCTGCTTCTTCCTCTTATATACTTTTCTGCACTAAGCGCAGCAATGGCACCTTGTGCACAGGCAATAATAACTTGTCTAAAATAGGGGCTTGCCACATCACCTGCAGCAAAAACTCCATTGATATTTGTCTGCATGAAATTATCTACCACAATAAAGCCTCTCTCATCAACTTTAAGTGTCTCTCCAAGAAAATCAGTAATTGGCTGAGAGCCCTGAATAAATACAAATACACCTGAAAGTTCAATAAACTCCTCTTTACCATCTTTACTCAAGAGAATTCCTGTAACAAGCTCTGTTCCTTTTATCTCTTTTATTGTGTAGCCCGTAAGAATTTTAATCTTTTTGTTTGAAAAAACCGGATGCCCTTG
This sequence comes from Thermodesulfovibrio sp., assembly GCA_026415995.1. GTDB lineage: Bacteria > Nitrospirota > Thermodesulfovibrionia > Thermodesulfovibrionales > Thermodesulfovibrionaceae > Thermodesulfovibrio. Next base: position 13,007 of record JAOAGB010000070.1, read on the forward strand.
TTCTACTTTAAGCTTTGATGATGAAGTAATCAAAAAACACTCCTCTACAAACTCTGTTAAATAGACTGCTTCCTTTGCAGCTTCTTCACTATCACCGAGGACAGCCACTTTCTTACCTCTAAAAAATGGGGCATCACAGACAGCACAGTAGCTTACTCCTCTTCCAAGTAGTTCTCCTTCACCTTTGATTGTTGGTTTTCTTCCCATTGAACCTGTAGCAATTATTACTGCCCGAGCCTTATAACTTCCTTTCATTGTTATTAATTCCTTTATCTCAGAAGATAAATCAGCTCCCACAACCTGTTCCTCTATGTATTCAGCACCGAATGAGATAGCTTGAGCTCTCATTCTTTCAAGAAGCTCCTTACCACTTAAAGGTTTTTCCATTCCAGGGTAGTTTTCTATCAAAGAAGCATAAGCTAAAGCACCAGCTGTCTTTGATTTATCAATTATTAAAGTTTTAAGATTTGCCCTTGCAGAATAAATCCCTGCAGTCAAGCCTGCAGGTCCTCCTCCAATTATTACTACATCATAAATTTCATTCATTATGTCCCCCTTAAATGAGTTTTAAAAGTGTCTCCTTTAGTCATTCTGGTAGTTCTCTATAGTCATCAAAACTTAGGAGAAATCCATCTCTTTATCCAAAATTTTACACCTCGCCTAATCTCAGGATATTTAATTGCAATTTTTCAGTCTCCTCAAACTTTCCATACTTTAATACTCTCAGAATAAGGACTTCAAGAGGTGCTTCATCTTTATACTCACACAGATATTTTGAAAATTCCTGAGGCACTTTAACTTTTTCAAAATAATCCCATGTAATTCTCATCAAAATATCTCAGGATTCTGTAAAATGTATCTCTCTGAGCAGGTCTAAATCCAGCACTTTTAATGGCATTTACTATCTCTTCCATTGTAACCCTGTAGGATACTCCTGCTGCACGGACAACATTCTCCTCAAGCATTGTTGAGCCAAAATCATTGGCACCAAACCGCAGTCCTACCTGGGCAATCTTTATTCCCTGTGTTACCCATGAAACCTGAATATTGGGAAAATTATCAAGATAAAGCCTACTTAATGCAAGCACTTTAAGATACCTTATAGAACCCGCAGGCATAAGTTCCGGATGCTCCTTCTTAAGCTCAGTATTTCCAGGCTGAAAGCTCCAAGGAATAAAAGCAGTAAATCCTCCTGTTTCATCCTGAAGGCTTCTTATTGCATCAAGATGCTCAATAATGTCTTCATCATTGTCAATGCTTCCAAACATCATAGTTGCAGAGGTTTTCATGCCAAGCAAATGAGCCTCACGCATTACATTGAGCCATTCTGAGGAAGATATCTTATTTGGTGATTGTCTTATTCTTACTCTGTCAGAGAGAATCTCAGCACCTCCACCCGGAATTGAGTCAAGTCCTGCTTCCTTAAGCTTCAATAAAACTTCTCTTATTGTCAATTCTTCTTTTTTAGAAAGGAAGCTTATCTCAGGAGGAGAAAAACCGTGAACATGAATACTGAATCTTCTCTTTATAAACCTTAGCATTCTTTCATAAAAATCAAGTCCCAATTCAGGATGAACCCCACCTTGCAGGAGTATCTGGGTGCCTCCTTTTTGTATTGTCTCCTCTATCTTTTTTGCAAGTTCATCATAGGAAAGCACATATGCTTCAGAGTGTTCCTTTGGTCTCCAGAAGGCACAGAATTTACATTTATTAATACATACGTTTGTATAGTTAATGTTTCTGTCAACTACAAAGGTGACAATGCCCTCTGGATGAAGGCTTTTTCTAATGTTGTCTGCCTCCATACCGAGTTTGAATATGCTTTCTTTTTTAATAAGCTCTAAGGCTTGTTTTTTATTAATTCTGGTCATATCAGATTTCTCTATTTTGATTTTTTCTATACTTTGCCTCTTTTAAGACTTTAAAATTCATACTGTCTTAAAACATTATAAAAACTATCCCTTTCTGTTGGTACCTTTCCTGTCTCACGGATTAGATGAATTATTTCTTTGGTGGTAATGCCTTTTTTAGAACGAGCACCTGCTGAATGGGCTATTTTCTCTTCAATAACTGTTCCCTCAAGACAATCAGCCCCGAAAAGAAGAGCAAGTTGAGCAAGTTTTTCTCCAAGCATTATCCAGTATGCCTTTATATGGGGAATGTTATCAAGCATAAGCCTTGAAACTGCAATAGTACGAAGGTCTTCTATTCCCGATGGATAGGGTACTTTTATATCAGTATTTTCTGCTTGATAGCTTAGAGGAATGAAAGCAAGAAATCCGCCTGTTTGGTCTTGAAGGTGTCTAAGTCTAAGGAGATGGTCAACTCTATCCTCATAGGACTCCACATGACCATATAGCATTGTAGCATTTGTCCTTATTCCAATCCTATGAGCATTTTTTATAATTTCAAGCCATCTTTCACCTGAGATTTTTTCAGCACAGATTATATTACGCACACTGGATGCAAAAATCTCAGCTCCTCCACCAGGCATTAGATCAAGCCCAGATTCCTTCAATTTAATTAAAACATCCTCAATATCCAACCCAGATTTTTTAGAAAAATAATCTATCTCTACAGCAGTAAAAGCCTTTATTCCGATATTTGGAAACTTATATCTTATTGCCTTAATGATATCAAGATAGTATTCAAACTGCCATTCGGGATGAAGAGCAGATACAATATGAACTTCACTAAGATAGCCAATATTCTGCCAAGCCTCTCTTAAACTCGCTAATATTTCCTCTAAGCTCATTTCATAGGAACCTTCCTCTCCCTTTGAACGGGAGAAGGCACAGAAACGGCAACGATTTACACATATGTTTGTTGGATTTATATGCCTATTAATAATAAAATATACCCTGTTTGAATTTATTTTCCTTGATACGTAATCAGCAAGTTCTCCAATTGAGTGAATGTCATCATAGTGAAAAAGAAACAAAGCATCTTCCTTAGTAAGTCTCTGCCCTGTCAGGACTTTCTCTTTAATTTTTGAAAACATAATTTATTATAGCCTTTTTAGAACATATCTTTATATAAAACTTAATTTTAGCAAT
>JAOAGB010000015.1 GCA_026415995.1 Thermodesulfovibrio sp.
GCTATGCCCAAAGAAATAATGCTACTTATGAATCTCTATCCACAGCCTGTAAGACAGTCTGTGGAGTATATACCAGTAAGGAAAAGTAAAATCTGATTTTGAAACAGCAAAAACTAAAGTATTCTCAATATAGCTTGATTGAGCGATTTTAGAGGCTTTTGAATAACATTTCTTAACGAGCGAAGCGTTAAACAGCCGCAACTGTTTGAGCTCCAAAGGAGCGAGTTTTGCGGCTGTAGTGAAGCGAGTTATAGAAATGTCCAAAAGTCTGTCAAGAAGCGAAATCAAGCTATTTTGAAAATTTTTATCCTATCTCTTCCAGAATGCAGGCGTAAAAAGTATAAGCACCGTATAATACTCAAGCCTTCCTGCAAGCATGCAGAAAATAAGTATCCATTTACCAAAAACAGGGATACCCGAATAATTTCCTGCTGGACCAGCTTCTCCTAAGGCAGGTCCCACATTATTCATGGCTGAAATAACTGTTGAAATGGAAGTTATAATATCAAGCCCTGTTGCTGTCATTGCAATGCTTGAAATAGCACATAAAAATAGGGCAAGAAAAACAAAACCCCAAATGCTGCCAAGTGTTTCCTTGGTAAGAAATTTTTCATCAAGTTTTAATGCCAATACAGCTCTTGGATGAATAAGCTGATAAAATTCTCTGAATATCTGTTTTATCATAAGATAAACCCTTACCTGTTTTATTCCACCACCTGTTGAGCCTATCATTCCTCCAAGAAACATTATTATTAATAAAACCAGCTGACAAAAGGAACTCCATTTCAAATAGTCTGCAGTTGCATAACCTGTCGTTGTAATTATTGATATAACTTGAAAAACAGAATATCTCAAAGAGTCAAAGGTTGAATCATAGGTATAAAGCCAAAGATCAATGGTAAGAATTAGAATTGTTAAAAGAATGACAGAAAAATAAAATTTAAATTCTGCATTTCTTAAAAATATTTTGAAATTTCCTCTTATGAAGTAAAAATAAAGGGCAAAGTTAACTCCTCCAAGAAACATACCTATGCTTACAGCATAATCAAGAAAGGGGCTATTAAAATGACCAATGCTTGCATTTTTTGTTGAAAATCCACCTGTAGAAATAGTCGTAAAAGCATGACAAACAGCATCATATAAATTCATGCCTGCAATCAGATAGAGAATTATTATTAATAAAGTTATGGCAGCATAAATAAGCCATAAGGCTTTCGCAGTATCAATAATCCTTGGTCTTAAATTATCCACACTTATTTCAGGAACCTCTGCTTTAAAAAGCTGCATACCACCTGTTCCAATTATAGGCAAAACAGCAAGAGCAAACACTATTATACCCATGCCGCCTATCCACTGTGTCATGCTTCTCCAAAAAAGTAAACCTGCAGGAAGACTTTCTACATCTGCAAAAATACTCGCACCTGTTGTAGTAAACCCTGACATTGCTTCAAAAAAAGCATCTGTAAAAGAACTCACTGAACCAGTAAATATATAGGGAAGACAACCAAAAAAAGACACACTTAACCATGACAACGTAACTGTCATAAAGGCTTCTCTATACATTAAATCTTCATGTCTATATTGTTTTGTTATGGCAAGCATAACAGTCCCAGAAAAGAAAGTGAGAAAAAAAGAAAATACCAATGCTGTTAAATCTGAAGAATGATTAATAATTGATACGCCTACTGGTAAAAGCATAAAAATTGAAAGAATAATAAGAATTATGCCTACAATATTGAAAACTGTTTTAAAATTCATGTAAGAAGTTTTTCCACTTCCCTTATGGAATCTTTAAGGGTAAATATTATCAGTTTATCCTTTGATTTAATCAGATCATCACCTGTAGGGATAATAATTTTTTCTCCTCTGATAATTGCTCCAAGTATTGAATTCTTCGGGAAAATCCCCTCTCTCAATGTTCTACCTACAATATCAGAATCCTCAGAAACCTCTACCTCCATTATTTCAGCTTTGTTTTCAGCAATTGCAGTTAAAGAGATAACTTCTCCTTGCCTTAGGTATCTCAAAATTATGCTCGCTGTAATAAGTCTTGGACTTAAAACAGACTGTATTCCTAAGTTATGGGCAAGGGGCACATAATCTGTTCTATTTACAAGAGCTATAACCTTTTTAGCACCAAGTTTTTTAGCAAGCAAGGATGCCATAATATTTAGCTCATCATTGTTGGAGGAGGCAATATAAGTATCCATGTTACTTATGTTTTCCTCGATTAAAAGCTGTTTGTCTGCACCGTCACCATGAAGAACCAAAGCTCTGCCAAGATGCTTGCTAAGAAATTTGCATCTTTCAGAGTCTTTTTCTATGATTTTAATATCTGCCTTGTTTTCCATTTTGCTTGCAATGTAGTATCCAATTCTTCCACCACCAAGTATCATAATTTTCTTTGCAGGACTACTATGAACCCCAAGGCTTTGTGCAACTTCTTGTATGTGTTCTTTTGGAATAGGCATATAAACAATGTCTCCTTCCTGCAAAATATCGTCACCAACTGGAACTTTGACATTTTCATCTCTCTCTATTACGCCAACTATAAGGTCTTTATTTAAAAGAGCTCTTATAGATTTAAGTTTCTTACCATTTACAGGACTTTCCTTAGGAATTTTAAAACCAATTACCATGATTTTTCCTTTTTCAAATCCTATAACCTCACTGGCAAAGGGATTTTCAATTAGTCTGGAAACTGCCTCTGCTGCCTCAAGTTCTGGATTAATTGCTGGATCAATATCAAGATTTGCTTTGCCAAGCAGTTCTTTGTTGAAAAAATAGTCGGGATTTCTAATCCTTGCAATTTTTCGTTTTATATTAAACATTGCCTTACCAAGTAGGCAGGCAATCATATTTGTTTCATCACTGTTTGTCACTGCAATTAAAAGGTCTGCCTTGTCTGCACCTGCCTCTTTAAAGGCTGAGGGGTCACTTCCTTCAGCCTCTATTGTGGCAATGTCAAGTTCTTCAGAAATTCTTTTTAGTTTACTTCCATCTCTGTCAATAATTACAACATCTATACCTTCATAGGTAAGAAACTTTGCAATTTGATATCCAACTTCTCCTGCACCAACAATTATTACTCTCATGATTAGTCCTTCTTAAATAGTGAAAAAATTATATCATTATAAAACAAAAATGAGCAATTTAATTAAACTATCGCTATGTTTGCCGACAACCATAAAATTAATTGATGGACATAAAAATTTTTAATAGCATTTGTCATTATCAGCTTTTAGAAAGGACTTCCTTCACTTTTTGAATTAAAGCAACTGGAGAAATAGGCTTTGAAAGATATTCAATATCTTTTTCAATGATGCCTCTTTCAAAGATTATGTCAGAGGTATAACCGCTCATAAAGATATATTTTATTTCTGGCTTGATAATTTTTATCTCTTCTGATACCTCTTTTCCATTTTTTACAGGTATTATTACATCGAGAAGGACAAGCTGGATAATGTCCTTATTTTCAATAAATTTATCAATTCCTTCCTGTCCATTTTTTGCCTCAATAACTCTATAATTAGCCTCCTCTAAAACTGTCTTCATATAATTTCTAACACTTTCGTCATCTTCAACC
>JAOAGB010000054.1 GCA_026415995.1 Thermodesulfovibrio sp.
GGGCATGAGAGATTGATAAAAAATATGCTTGCCGGTGTTGGTGGAATGGATATGGTAATGCTTGTTGTTGCTGCTGATGAAGGTGTAATGCCACAGACAAAGGAACATCTTGCCATATGTGAACTTCTTAAAATAAAGACCGGGCTAATTGCTCTCAATAAATCTGATCTCGTTGATGAGGAAACTTTAGAGCTTGCCAAGGAAGAGCTTAGAGAAGCTGTGAAAGGCACTTTTCTTGAGAAGGCGGAGATAATTCCTGTCTCAGCAAAATCTGGCTATAATATTGAGTTGTTAAAAGAGAAAATCAGGGAACTTGCGCTAAAAGTTGATGAGAAATCTACAAAGGGTGTCTTCAGAATGCCTATTGACAGAGTTTTTACTCTTAAAGGATTTGGAACAGTTGTTACAGGAACAGTCTTAAGTGGGAAAATAGCTTTGGACAGCCCAGTAGAGATTCTTCCTACAGGATTTAGGACAAAAATAAGGGGATTACAGAGTCATGGTCAAGCTCTTAAGGAAGTTTTTGCTGGTCAGAGAGTAGGAATTAATCTTCAGGGTATTTCAAAGGATGACCTAAAAAGAGGAGATATTGTTACTGTGCCAGATAAACTTAAGCCCACCAGTTATATTGAAGTAAAAATTCAACTTCTAAAGGATGCAACCCCTTTAAAAAATAATGCTCCCATTCATTTTTACCTTACCACATCAGAAACTATAGGGAAGGTGAAGCTAATAGGAAAAGATGAGGTTTTACCGGGGCAGGAAGCCTTTGCCCATATTAAATTACAAGATCCCATTGTTGCCATGGCAAAAGATAGATTTATCATAAGAAGGTTTTCTCCCTTAGAGACACTCGGTGGAGGTATAGTTCTTGATCCAGACCCACCAAGAAGAAAAAAGGAATTGGAACCTGAACAAATAGAACTTCTTTATAGTGGTGATATTTCTGATTGTATAGAAATAAAAATCAAAAGAAAGGGCATGAGAGGTATTTCAGTAGATGAAATTGAAGGATGGATCAATGTTGATATTGATGAAATACAAAAAGCCATAGATAAACTTTTAGGGAAACAAAGAATCATTAAGGTTAACAATCATCTTTTTCATAGGGATGTGTTCAAAGAATTCAAGGTTAATTTAATAAATTTACTTACTGATTTCCATCGTAACAATCCCTTAAAAGAGGGATTGCCAAAGGAAGAATTGAAGGTAAAGATAGGTGTTGAAAGGTATCCAGAGGTTTTAATGTTATTATCTAAAATAGAAGAGATTTCTTTAGAGGGTAACACAATAAAATTAAAATCAGCAGAAAGGGAAGAAGTTGACCCTAAATTAGAAAAAAATATTATTACTGAGATTGGGCAGAGAGTTTTTCAACCTCCCTTTAAAGAGGAGATTGCAAAAAATTTAAATATTCCAGAGGCAAAGTTAGGTGATATTCTTAAAATTCTTTCAAAAAGAGGAACACTTGTTCGCATAAACGATTCTTTATATCTAACAAAGGAAAACTACGAAAGGATGCTTAATCTTCTGAGGGATTTTTTTTCAAGAAAACAGGATATGACTGTCTCTGAATTCAGAACCATGTTAAACACTACAAGAAAGTATGCCATAGATTTTCTCGAACATTTAGACTCTAATAAGATAACTATTCGTGTAGGTGAAGCGAGAAAATTAGTAAAAAGAGGCTAAAACATGATAAAAAGGAAAACAGCCTTAATAATTGTAATATTTATAACTGGTTTTCTTTTAGGCGGAACTTTCTTTTATTTTGTCAGTAAGCCTAAGCAATCAATACCTATTTACAGAGATATAGTTGAACCAGTTAAAAGTTTTTCTGAAATAGTAAAGGCTGTATCTCCTTCTGTTGTTAATATTTCAACAACTCGTACTGTTAACAAACCTCCAACCCTTGAAGATCTCTTTGAAATGCTTCCTCCTTTTGGAAACTCTCAAGGTAAAAAATGGAAAGAGATGAGTATGGGTTCTGGAGTGGTGGTTTCTTCTGACGGATATCTACTTACTAATTATCATGTGGTGGAACAGGCAGATGAAATAAAGGTTACCCTCTACAATAGAAGAACATTTAAGGCTACAGTTATAGGAGCAGATCCTAAAACAGACTTAGCAGTAATTAAGATTAATGCAAAGGATTTGCCTGTTGCATCTTGGGGAGATTCAGACAAACTTGAGGTTGGTGATTTTGTTCTTGCCATAGGAAATCCCTATGGATTAACCCATACTGTGACAATGGGGATAATAAGTGCCACTGGTAGAGCTGATGTGGGAATTGCTGATTATGAAGATTTTATTCAGACAGATGCAGCAATAAATCCGGGAAATTCAGGAGGACCATTGGTTAATATAAAGGGAGAAATAATTGGCATAAATACAGCTATTTTTTCGAAAACAGGTGGCTATCAGGGTATAGGATTTGCAGTGCCAAGTAATATGGCACGGATTATAAAAGATAGTTTGATAAAAGAGGGAAAAGTTATAAGAGGATGGATAGGTATCATGGTGCAGGACCTAACAGCAGAACTTTCAGAGAGATTTAACTTAAAGGAACCATATGGTGTAATAATTACCGATGTAACAAAGCAGAGTCCAGCTTACAAGGCTGGTTTAAAAAGGGGAGATATAATTCTTGAATTTGATGGAAAGTTGGTTTCAGAAAGCGCTATTTTAAGAAATCTTGTAGCTCAAAGCAAAATAGGAACCGTAGTAAATTTAAAAATATGGAGAAATGGAGAACTCTTTACTATACCTGTTACAGTTGCTCAACTACCCTTTGAAGTATCCTTGGAGACAAAGAATTATAAAAAATCACAAAGTGTCTCTGAAAATCCCTTCAAAGGATTATCAGTAATTGATCTTGATCCATCTATGGCAAAACAAATTGGCGCAGATTTTGAAGACAGAGGCGTTGTTGTATATAGGATAGAGCCTGGTTCTCCTGCTGAGAATTCAGGTTTAAGAAAGGGAGATGTAATAATGGAGATAGAAAGACAGAGGATTACAAATGCTTCGGAATTTCAGAGAGTGATACAGAAAATCACAAGAACTGATGTTATGGTGCTTATCAACAGAGGTGGTAAAAAATTCTATACAATACTCTCATCATCATGAGTGTTCTGATTTTACTCTTTATTTTAACTGTAGGATTTGGCATTTTAATCATAGAAATTAGGGATATTGAATTTCAGCCTTTTACAGAAGGGCTTTTAATTTTCACAGGAAGCATTTCCATTCTATTTATGCTTTATCATAGGCTTAAAAAGATGAGTAGTGCTCAAATTTTATTTTCCTTTTCTGGTATTTTTTTAGGGACGCTTACGGGATTTCTTTTAAGCCTACCACTTCTTATTCTATCTTCAAATCTTAAGCCTGTAGCGTTCTTTATTATTACTGGTTTTGGCTATGCCTGTGGAATTTTTGGTCTAAAAAAGGCTGAAAAAATTAAAATTACAGACCTTTTAACTATCATAAAAAAGGAATCTCTTTGGGAGGAGCCAAAAGTCCTTGATACAAATGTTCTTATTGATGGTAGAGTAGCAGACCTTGTTGAATTGGGCTTTATCAAGGGTACAATTTTGATACCAAGGTTTGTCCTTAGAGAAATTCAGTATATTGCAGACTCACCAGACCCTTTAAGAAGAGCAAAGGGTAAAAGAGCACTTGATATTCTTCAGAGAATTCAGAGAGCAGAAAGAGTAAAATTTGAAATAGTTGAACAAGATATACCTGAAATAAAAGAGGTTGATATAAAACTTATAGAACTTACAAGAGGACTTAAAGGAACACTTATCACAAATGATTTGAATTTAATAAAAATTGCTCAACTTAGAGGAGTTCCTGTGCTTAATCTTAATGAACTTGCTCAAACAATGAGACCACCAGTACTTCCAGGAGAGGTTTTGAATCTTTTTATTGTTAAGGAAGGTAAAGAGGCAGATCAAGGTGTTGCCTATTTAGATGATGGAACCATGGTGGTTGTAGAAGGTGGCAGACAATATATCGGAAAAACCATAGAGGTTCTTATACACAGTGTGCTTCAAACAGGAACAGGAAGAATGATATTTGGGAAACCAAAAGCTGATAGCCATGATGATTCTGATGAATAACTTGAAATTTTGTAACATATGAAAACTCATGCAATTATAGTAGCAGCAGGTTTAGGTAAAAGATTTGGCTCATCGGATAAGGTTTTTATTGAAGTCAAAGGTAAACCCATATTTATATGGTCTATTGAACCCTTTGAAAATATAGAAAAAGTTGATTGCATTTGGATTGTTACAAGAAAGGAGATGTTTGAGAGGGTTGAGCATTATCTTGGAAAGTTCAATATAAAAAAAGTAAGCAAAATCATCGAGGGAGGCAGAGAAAGACAGGATTCTGTTTATAATGCATTAAAATCTTTACCAGAGGATACGGATGTTGTTTTAATTCATGATGCAGCAAGACCTCTTGTTAAACAAGAATTAGTAGAAGAAGTGCTTAATTCTCTTAATAGCTCTGTTGACGGTGTTGTTCCCAGTATTTCTATAACAGATACTGTAAAGTGGCTTAAAAAAAATAATCTTATAGGAGGAACTTTAAATAGGGGAATTTTGTGTGCTATTCAGACTCCTCAGGCATTTTGGTATAGGAAGCTTATTTCTGCCTATGAAAATGCCTACAAGGAAGGTTTTTATGGTACCGACGATGCTTCTTTGATAGAAAGAGCAGGAGGTAAAGTTATTGCTATAAATGGAAATCAAGATAACATAAAAATAACAACCAAGGAAGATTTAAGTAAAATGAAAGCTTTATTTGATAATATCACAGAAGTTTTTAAATTTATCAGAGTCGGCATTGGATATGATAGTCATAAATTTGTAGAGGGAAGAAAGCTTATAATTGGTGGAGTTGAGATACCCTATGAAAGGGGGCTATCTGGACATTCAGATGCTGATGTTCTTATTCATGCAATTATAGATGCTCTCTTAGGTTCAGCAGGTCTTGGTGACATTGGAAAACATTTCCCAGACACAGACCTTACCTATAGAGATATATCAAGTCTTATTTTACTTGAGAAAACGCTTGAACTTTTAAAATTTAATAATGTGGAACCAATCTGGATAGATTGCACCATATTTGCTGAAAAACCTAAAATGTCTCCATATATTCCTGAGATGCTGAAAAATTTTAAAAAATATGGCATTAATATAAACATAAAGGCTAAAACAAACGAACAAATGGGATTCATAGGAAGGCAGGAAGGGATAGCTGCCCAATCAGTGTGCCTAAGTAAGATTTTAAAAATTTGACCTTTTTGGGAGGAGTTTTATAGAATTTAATAAGCTATCCAGAAGGATAGGTTAAAGCCATGAAGGCAATTTGCTTTCATGGCTTTATTTTTGAAAGCTATGACAATTGTTAAAACAAATAAAATACAATATTTTATCGTTGCCTCCATAATATTCCATATTATTCTATTTATCGTTTGGTCAAGTTTTGGTTTCTTGAAAAAAGATTTTCAGACTATGGAGATATTTTTGATACAGGGAACTAACCCTTCAATGGAAATGCCTTCAAACATTAAAAAATCTGAGAGGATTAGGAGTAAAAAATCTTCAAATATTAAAACCCTTGAAAAAAATAATATGGATAAGGAACAAAATATAAAAGGAACTACAGATGCTATATCTATTAAATCGGAAGATACAACTGCTAAAGAAACAGGTGTAACTAAGGGAGTTGATATTTATACCAACACAACTAACTTTCATAGTAGTGGTGATAAAATAACTGACACTTATTTTGGAAGTATAAACGGTCCCAAATTTATCTATCGTGAAACACCTATTTATCCTCAAATAGCAAGGAAGCTGGGGAAGGAAGGTAAAGTTGTATTAAGACTAACAATAAATGAAAAAGGAGAACTTTTAAATATTGAAATTGTTGAATCCGCACCTTATGGATTCACTGAATCTGCTGTGGAGGCAGTAAAAAAGTCAAAATTTTTACCTGCCGTGAAAGATGGTCATCCTATCGCAAGCAGAGCAATCCTTCCTATAAAATTTGTGCTTAAAGATTGAGATAATTGACTATTTCTCTTGAAATATATTAGAAAAGACTATGATGAAGCGTTATTATTCCTTTGGAGATTATTTGAAAGAAATTTTTGGCAAAAAAGTCTACAAAGTCAATGTAGATGCAGGTTTTACATGTCCCAATAGAGATGGTACAATTGGGACGACAGGTTGTATATATTGTAATAATAACTCCTTTAGACCATCAAGCTGTGCACCTACAAAGCCTTTAATGGAACAGATTACAACTGGTATAAGTTACTTGAAATACCGATATAAGGCAAAGGCTTTTCTTGTCTATTTTCAGCCATATACAAATACCTATGCTCCGGTCAAAGAACTTGAAAAACTATATACTGAAGCCCTTTGTCATCCTGAAGTTGTAGGTCTTGCAATAGGAACAAGACCTGACTGTGTTGATGAGGAAAAGCTTGCCTTACTTGAGGAGCTATCAAAAAAGTATTTGATTATTGTTGAGTATGGTTTGCAATCCATATATGAAAAATCTTTAAAATACATTAAACGCGGACATGATTATTCAACATTTTTAGAGGCAGTCTATAAT